>DAOTYM010000149.1:0-17566 GCA_034434775.1 Anaerolineae bacterium
CCAGCGGCCGGACCGCGCCGTGGCCCTCATCCAAATCCTGGACCCGGAGTGGTTTGAGGCCTGGGTGAAGGAGCACCGCGCGCCCAAAGGGGAACCCCCGGGGGCGTAGGGGCCAGGCCCCTGTGCCCGGCCCGGGGTGCTGTCAACGGATGTCCGGAACGGATTGAACGGACCTGCACCCGTAGGGGCAGGCCCCCGTGCCTGCCCTGTAGGGGCCAGGCCCCAGCCTGCCCGGGATGCTATCAACGGATTTCGGGAACGGATTGAACGGACCAGCGGCGATCCATGCCCCCGCCCCCTATCCAGGGGGCACTTCCCCCAACAGGCGCTGGACCGCCGTGTAGGGGTCCAGGGCGCGCTGGGCTATCTGACGCACGAGGGAAGCGATTTCCTCAGGGGGATGGGCAGCGACGACGCGGCGGAGAAGTTCCTCCTGGAGCATCGTCTCCAGGGTCCGGGCGGCCCGCTCCTCCTCCCGTCGCTGCCAGAGGCCGCTTTCCTGCAGGTAGGCGCGGTGGGCTTCAATGGCCTGGGCCAGTTCCTCAATGCCGCGGTTTCGGACGGCCACCGTCTTGCAGATGGGCGGACGCCAGCCTTTTCCCTTCCCCGCGTCCTCTGGGGGCGGGGCCGCCACCACCATCAACTGACCGTGGTGCACCACCTGCTGGGGGCCAGTGTTGAGGTCCAACATCATCTCCAGGGCCATAGCCGTGCGGTCGGCCCCCTCGTGGTCCGCCTTGTTCACGGCGAAGACGTCGGCGATCTCCAGGATGCCGGCCTTGATGGCCTGGACCTCGTCGCCCATGCCAGGGACCTCCACCACCACGGTGGTGTGGGCGGTGCGGGCGATATCCACCTCGGCCTGGCCTGCGCCCACCGTCTCCACGAAGATGACCTGGAAGCCCGCGGCATCCAGGACCTGGATGGCGTCGGCGGTGGCCCAAGCCAGGCCGCCCAGGCTCCCCCGGGTGGCCATGCTGCGGATGAAGACGCCGGGGTCGCCGGCGAGTTCCCGCATGCGGATGCGGTCGCCCAGGAGCGCGCCCCCGGTGAAGGGGCTCGTGGGGTCCACGGCCACGATGCCCACCGTGCGCGGGGGATGGCCCCCGAAACCGCGGCGGACGAGGGCAGCCAGGGCGTTCACCAGGCTGCTCTTGCCCGTGCCGGGCGCGCCGGTGATGCCCACCACGTGGGCGCGGCCGGTGTGCGGGTGCAGGGCGGCCAACAGGCGGTGGGCGGACTCCCCGTTATCCTCCACAAGGCTGAGGACGCGGGCGATGGCCCGTCGGTCCCCGGCCAGGACCGCTGCGACGAGTTCCTCCACGGGGGCCATGGGCTAGGGCTGCCCCCGCCGCTGGCGCACCGCGTCCTGGATGAAGGCGATGATCTCCTGGGTGGGGGTGCCGGGTCCGAAGATGCCGTGCACACCCCACTCCTCAAGCGCTGGCCGGTCCTCGTCGGGGATGATGCCCCCGACGACCACGACGACATCCTCCTGCCCCTGCTGCCGCAGCAACTGGACGACCCGCGGCACCAGGGTCATGTGCGCCCCCGAAAGGATGCTCAGCCCCACCACATCCACATCTTCCTGGAGCGCCGCTTCGGCGATCATCTCCGGGGTCTGGCGCAGGCCGGTGTAGATGACCTCCATGCCCGCGTCCCGCAGGGCCCGGGCCACCACCTTGGCCCCGCGGTCGTGCCCATCCAGCCCCGGCTTGGCCACCAGGACGCGAATCCGTTCCCTCGCCATCAGTCCACTTCCTCCATTGCAAGGTTCTGGGGGATCACCTGCGATCCGCCCTGGGTTCTCCTCTGGCGATAGGCGATGGCCGCGCGCAGGAACCCCAGGAACAGGGGGTGCGGCCGGTTGGGCCGGGACTTGAACTCCGGGTGGAACTGGGAACCCACCATCCACGGATGGTCCCGGATCTCGGCGATCTCCACCAGGCGGCCGTCGGGCGAGAGGCCGCTCACGACCAGCCCTCCCTGCTCCAGCATCTCCCGATAGGCGTTGTTGAACTCAAACCGGTGGCGGTGCCGCTCGTAGACCAGGTCCTGGCCGTAGGCCTCCGCGGCCCGCGTCCCCGGCACCAGGCGGCAGGGGTAGGCCCCCAGCCGCATGGTCCCTCCCAGGTTGGCGATGCCCTGCTGGTCCGGCATGAGGTCTATGACCGGGTAGGCCGTGGTGTGGTCAAACTCGGTGCTGTTGGGCTCGTCGCTCCCCAGGATGTGCCGGGCCAGTTCAATGACCATCACCTGCATCCCCAGGCACAGGCCGAGGTAGGGGACCTGGCGCTCCCGCGCGTAGCGGGCAGCGGCGATCTTCCCCTCAATGCCCCGGTAGCCGAACCCGCCGGGCACCACGATGCCATCCACTTCCTGCAGGGGGGTCAGGTCCCCGCTCCGCTCCAGGGCCTCCGAACTGATCCACCGGATGTGGATGTCCCGTTTGAGGGCCACGCCCGCGTGGTAGAGGGCCTCCCGCACGCTGATGTAGGCGTCCTGCAGTTCCACGTACTTGCCCACCACGCCGATGACCAGGGGCTCCTTGGGGCGGCGGATCTCGGCCACCATGGCCTTCCACTCTTCCAGGTCCAGCCCCCTGGGCTGCAGGCCCAGGCGCTCCACCAGAAGGTCCCCCAGCCTCGCAGCCTCCAGCACCAGGGGCACCTCGTAGATGACGGACGTGGTGACCAGGGGGATGACGGCCTCCCGCTCCACGTCGCAGAAGAGGGCGATCTTATCCCGCACGGCATCGTCCACCGGGTAATCGGCGCGGCAGACGATGACGTCCGGCTGGATGCCGATGCCCCGCAGTTCCCGCACGCTGTGCTGGGTGGGCTTGGTCTTCAGTTCCTTGGTGGAGGCGATGTACGGGAGGAGGGTGACGTGGATGTAGAGGGTGTTGCTGCGGCCCACGTCCTTGCGCATCTGGCGGATGGCCTCCAGGAAGGGGAGGCCCTCAATGTCGCCCACCGTGCCCCCCACCTCCACGATGACCACTTCAGCGCCGGTCTTGTGCCCCACCAGGGCGATGCGCCGCTTGATCTCGTTGGTGATGTGGGGGATGACCTGGATGGTCCCGCCCAGGAAGTCGCCCCGGCGCTCCCGGGCGATGACCTCGGCGTAGATCTGGCCGGTGGTGACGTTGGAGACGCTGAGCATGTTCTCGTCGGTGAAGCGCTCGTAGTGGCCCAGGTCCAGGTCCGTCTCCGCCCCGTCTTCGGTGACGAAGACCTCCCCGTGTTGGTAGGGCGACATGGTGCCAGGGTCCACGTTGATGTAGGGGTCCAGTTTCTGGATGGCTACGGAGATGCCCCGGGCCTTCAGGATGCGCCCGATGGAGGCCGCGGTGACGCCCTTCCCCACCGAACTGACCACACCTCCGGTGCAGAAAATGTACTTGGTCATGCCCTCTCAACCCTCTGCCTGTGGGCCCCTCATCCTCACAAGCAGGGCACGGAGCCTCGCTCCGTGCCCGCTGCGCCTACCCTTCGCCTCCACGGAGGACTGCCGTTCCGTCCCCTTCCAGGGCGTCTGTAGGGGACCCGCCCCGGGCTTCCCACCCCGCAGGCGGAAAGGGAGTGGCCCCGGGCCCGGCCTCCCGGGCAGGGTTCCTGTCGGGCGCCCCGGATGGACCGCACTTTCCCCCCATCGCCGCGCACGCGCCGGCCAGCCGCGCCTGGCCTTGAAGGGCTAGATCAGTTTGCTCAGGTCTTCCACGGCCCGCTTCATGTCCAGGAAGACCAGGCCCAGTTTGGCGTTTTTGCTGGCCAGGGCGGTGAGGACGGCTTCTTCGCCCACGGCGCTCAGGAACACGTACCCGTCCGTGCCTTCAATGTAGACCCTTTCCAGGGCACCGCGCCCCAGTTCCGAGGCGATCCGCTCTCCCAGGGAGAGCATGGCGGCCGACATGGCCGAGACCCGGTCCTCTTCCACGTCGGCGGGGAGCGCCGAGGCGATGATCAGGCCGTCCACGCTGACCACTGCCGAGGCCTCAATCCCTGCCGTGTTGGAGAGGTCCCGCAACCGGCTCACGATGAGTTCCGTCCGCGACCGTGCCATTGCCTGGTTCTCCTTTCGCCTCTTCCCACCCGGGACCTCGGCCCTCTGGCCGAGCGCGGGCAAGATCACGCCATCCGAACAGCGTTCCTCTCGGCTGCAAGTGTAGCACATCCTGGCGGCAGTGTCAACGGATTGGAGCGCTCGCAGGGCCCCGCTTTTGCGCAGGCTCACCCCGTCTATCCCTCTGACCTCTTTCCCTCCCCACATGCAAGGTAAAGTAGAGGGCATGGAGCGCCTACAAAGCCCTCCTCTGGGGGCAAGGGGTGAGGTCCAGGGCGGCGAAGCGCGCCTCGCCCTGGGGCAGGTGAGGTCGGGCTTGCCCCCTACCCCAGAGAGTGCAGCGCCCGGCCCCGCGCCGCCAACACCGCTTCGGCCACCGCCTCTCCGAGCGTCGGGTGGGGGTGGATGCAGGCCTCCAGTTCGTCCAGGGTGGCTTCCAGCACCAGGGCCAGCGTCCCCTCCAGGACCAGGTCGCTGGCGTGCGGCCCCACCACGTGCAGGCCCAGCACCTCGCCGAACCGCTGGCTAGCCACCACCTTCACGAACCCTTCTACCTCCCCAGCGCTCACGGCCTTCCCGTTGTTGGCGAAGGGGAACTTGCCCACCTGTACCTCGTAGCCGGCCTCCCGCGCCGCCTCTTCGCTCAGGCCCACGCTTGCCACTTCCGGCTCGGTGAAGATGCAACTGGGGACGGCCCGGTCATCCATCCGCCGTTCGTGGCCCAGCGCGTTCTCCGCCGCCACCGCGCCTTCGTGCATCGCCACGTGGGCCAGCATCATCCCCCCGACCACATCCCCCACGGCGTACACCCCAGGGACGTTCGTCTGCATGTGGTCGTCCACGGCAATGCCCCCGCGCCCGTAGCGCACCCCTGCATCCTCCAGACCCAGGCCTTCCACGTTGGGGGCGCGCCCGGCCGCCACCAGCACGGCCTCCGCCTCCAGCCACTCCTCGCCCGCCGGCCCCGTCACCCGCACCCGCAGGGAATCCCCCCCGCGCTCCACGGCCGCCACCCGCGTTGCCGTGCGCACCTGGACCCCCCGCTGCGTCAACACCCAGGCCAGCGCCTCGCCGATATCCCGGTCCAGGCCTGGCGCCAGGCGGTCCAGCATCTCCACCACCGTCACCTGGACTCCACAGGCCCCGAAGAGGGCGGCGAACTCCAGGCCCACTGGCCCGCCGCCCACCACAAGGAGGCTCCCCGGCAAGGCCTCCAAAGCCAGGGCCTCGCGGCTCGTCCACACCCTCTCTCCGGCGAGGCCGGGCACCGGCGGCACCGCCGCCCGCGACCCCGTGGCCAGGATCACGCTGCGGGCCTCCCAGACCTGGGTCCCATCCGCCGTGCGCACCTCCACCTGGCGGGGTGCCCGCAGCCGGGCCTCCCCCCAGACGACCTCCACGCCCCGCTTCTCCAGGAGGCGTGCCACGCCCCCCCCCAACTGGGCCACCACGGCATCCTTGCGCTGGAGGGCCTTGGTCCAGTCCAGGCGCGGTTCGCCCACGGTCACGCCGAACTCGCCGGCCCGCCGGACCAGGTCCAGCACCTCCACCGTCCGCAGGAGGGCCTTGGTGGGGATGCAGCCGTAGTTCAGGCACACGCCCCCCAGGTGCTCCCGCTCCACCAGGACCACCCGGGCCCCCAACTGGGCTGCCCGCAGCGCGGCCACGTACCCGCCCGGGCCCCCGCCGACGACGACCACGTCCGCCTTTGCCGCCATGTCCTACACCTCCTTTCTGGTGTGCCTCCACGCGAAGCGGGCCGGACGAGGCGCACATGGGCTTCGTCCGGCCCGCACGGACTTGCAGCAGGCCCTCCCCCGGGACACCCAGACCCCACAAGGCCGCGCCAGAGGCGTGACGCGGCAGGAGGGCCGAGGATCTCGGAGGCCTACTGAGCGCCCTTGTACCGCTGGGCAGCCCGCCGCAGCGCCTCCACGACGGGCATCTCCTGGCCGGAGAGGAACCGCACCATGCCTCCGCCCGACGTGCAGACGTACCCCATCCGGTCCCGGACGCCGAAGCGTTTGGCCGCAGCCACGCTATCGCCCCCGCCGATGACCGAGTAGCCCGGGGCGTCGGCGATGGCCGTCCACAGGCGCTGGGTGCCCAGCGCGCTCACTGGCTTCTCGTAGACTCCGGCCGGGCCGTTCACGAAGATGGTGGCCGCGCTCTGGATCACCTTCTCATAGCGGGTGATGGTCTCCTCGCCGATGTCCACAAGGAGTTTATCCACCGGCAGGTCGGCCAGTTTGATCTCGCGGCGGCCGCCCTCGTCTATGGCGAAGTCGGTGGGGTGCAGGATGCGGTCGCCGAAGCGCTCCAGGAGGCCGCGCGCCTTGTCCACGAAGGGCATGAGGCCCCGGTCGGCCAGGAGTTGCTCCGTAGGCGCACCCAGGCGGTACCCCTTCGCCAGGAGCATCACCTCACCGGTCAGGCCGCTGGTGAGGACCCAGTCGGCCGTGCCCTGGCTCAGCACCTCGTCCATCATGCTGAAGGCGTCGCCGATGCGCGCCCCGCCCAGGACGAAGATGCACGGATGGGTGGGGTTCTCCTTGACGCGGCTCAGGGCCGTCAGTTCCTCCACGAAGAGCCGCCCCCCGGCCGAAGGGAGGACCTCCGTGAAGCCCACCAGGGAGGGCGTGTAGCGGTGGGCGGCGGAGAAGGCCTCCGAGACATAGATGTCTCCCAGAGGGGCCAGGTTGCGCACCAGCCAGGTCTTGGCCAGTTGGGCCGGCGTCAGTTTGACGAAGTTGACGAAGTTGGTCATCTCTTCCGCCAGGTAGCGGACGTTGTTCAGGAGGAGGAGTTCGCCGGGCTTTAGTTCCCGCACCCGCTGGAGGGCCGCGGGCCCCACGATGTCGTCAATGAAGCCGACCGGGCGGCCCAGGAGGTCCGCCAGGCGCTTGGCGTGGGGCTCCAGGGAGGTGACGTTGTGGTAGTCCTCAATGTCGCCCTGGTGGGCCAGCATGACCACCTTGGCCCCGGCGTCGGCCAGTTCGGCGATGGTGGGCAGGCTCTTGCGGATGCGGTTGTCGTCGGCGAGTTCGCCCGTCTCGTGGTTGATGGGGGAGTTGATGTCCAGGCGCAAGATCACCGTCTTGCCGGCGAAGTTGAAGTCATCCAAGGTGAGGATTCCCGCTTCCATAGGCTGCTCCTCAGTTCGGCTGTGTGGTTCCCCCGGCCCGCGCCAACCGGCGAAGGCCCCAGGGAGGAGCAGGGGGCCTTCGCCGGGGCTCGGCCGTGCGGGCAGGGGCCCATCGCCAGGGGCTCTAGCGCCCGGGCTTGAGGCCCAGGTACTTGTTGGTCAGCCCCACCGCCTCCAGGCGGTCCGTCTGCATGGGGATGCAGGCGCGCACGCCGTCCAGGGTCTCAGGGATGGTCACGGCCTCCTGGGGAATGTTGATGGCGAAGAAGACGTCCTTGCCAGAGAAGCCGATACACTCCTCCCAGACGGCGATCTCGTACATATCGCCCCGCTTGTTGCCCAGGTCGCGGGCGTAGCGGAAGAGGGAGGTGTTGGAGTTGAACCCATCGGCGATGCGCACGACGCGGATGCGCGGGTGCTCCCGGAAGGTCTCCAGAAGGGCCTCCTTGCTCACCGACTTCTTGGGCGTGGCGGAGATGACGATGATGTGCCCGTGGGTGACCGGGGCGTGGATCAGGATCCCTGTCGCATCCACGTGGGGCATGATCTTCATCAGGTCCACCGCCTGGTGGTTGGGCACGTAGTCCACCTGGAGGAGGTCAATGATGCCGCGGTGGGTGTCGCCGGGGTCTGCCACGCGGCGGATGATGGTGATGAGCACCTTCTCCACCCCCACCATGCGGTCAAGGGCGTCCACGGCGCGGATCAGGCCGGTGGTGTTGCACGAGGTCAGTTTCAGGTAGCGCTGGCCGATGCCCTTCTCGTAGTTGGCGTAGCCGTGGAAGAAGACGTCGGCCACCTCGTGCTTCTCGCCGCCCTGGAAGATGGCCTTCACCCCGTGCTTCTCGTAGAGGACCTTGTTCTTGGCCCCGATGCCCGCCGGCGTGGCATCCAGGACCACGTCCACCTGCTCCAGGAACTCGTCAATGGAGCCCTTCACGGGGATGCCCAGGGCGTCAAACTCGGGCTTGCGGGCCATGTCCACCAGGTAGAGGTCGTAGGGCATCCCGCTCTCATGGAGGGCCCGGATGGCCAGAGTGGGGGCCACGTCCACGATGCCCACGAACTCCATGTCTCCTTGCAGGGCTGCCCCATCGGCCAGCCGCTGGCCGATCACGCCATACCCCACTACACCGACTCTCGGCTTGCTCATCGCGTTCCTCCAACCTCGGAAAGAGTTTAGGGTATCCGCTGCCGCCTGTCGGGCGGCATTATACACCGGAAGGCCGAAGATTCCAAACCGAAGGGGCATTTTGGAAAGGCTTTGCGCAATGCGGCATCCCGACGCCCAGCCTCGGCAGGGCACGCCTCCTGGCGCGCCTCAAAACGACCTACCGACGGCCAGCGTGGTCCAGGATGGACCGCGCTGCGTCGGCAATGTGCTCTGGCGAGAGGCGGTACTGGCGCAGGAGTTCTTCGTTGGTGCCGCACGCGCCGTAGCAGTCCTCCAGGCCCACCCGCACCATGGGCGCGGGGGCGTGCTCCACCAGGACCTCGGCCACGGCGCTCCCCAGGCCGCCGTAGATGGTGTGGTTCTCCGCCGTCACCAACCCCTTCGTCTCCCGGGCCGCCCGCACGATGGCCTCAATGTCCACCGGCTTGACGGTGGGCATGTGCAGGACCCGGGCTTCCACCCCCTCTCGGGCCAGGATCTCCGCCGCCTCCACGCACTGGGAGGTCATCACCCCCGTGCCCACCAGGGTCACATCGCGCCCCTCCCGCAACTGGACCGCCCTGCCGATGCGGAACTGGTATCCCTCCGGGCTCACCCGCGGCCACACGTCCCGCGTCACCCGCAGGTAGACCGGGCCCTGGTACTCCACGATGGCCCGCACCACCTGGGCCATCTCCACATCGTCCGCCGGGTCCAGGACCACGATGCCCGGGATGGCGCGCATGATGGCCAGGTCCTCCACCGCCTGGTGCGAAGCGCCATTGTTCCCGCTCATGATGCCGGCGTAGGCCCCCAGGATCTTCACGTTGGCCCGGCAGTGGGAGACGCAGATGGCCACCTGGTCGCAGGCCCGCCGGCTGGAGAAGACGGCGAAGGTGCTCACGAAGGGGATCTTCCCCGAGAGGGCCATCCCCGCAGCCACGCCCATCATGTTCTGCTCGGCGATCCCCATCTGGAAGAAGCGCTCGGGGAAGGCTTCGGCGAAATAGTGGACCCGGGTGGAGGTGGCCAGGTCCGCATCCAGGACCACCACGTTGGGGTTTTCCCGCCCCACCTCCACCAGGGCGTGCCCGAAGGCATCGCGCACGGCTTGTACCATGGTCGCCTCCCTCACCCTTGGCACCCCAGGTCGGCCAGGGCCCGGGCCAGTTGCTCGGCGTTGGGAGCCTTGCCGTGCCAGGCGGCCTGGCCTTCCATGTAGGAGACCCCTTTGCCCTTGACGGTGTGGGCGATGATGATGCACGGCCTCCCCTTGACCTCTTTGGCCTCCTCCAGGGCCGTGACGATCTGGCGCATGTCGTGCCCGTCAATCTCCTTGACTTCCCAGTTGAAGGCGCGCCACTTCGCCACGATGGGGTCCAGTTCCAGGACTTCGTCCAGGGTGCCCATCAGTTGCACGCGGTTGTAGTCCAGGATGGCCGTCAGGTTGTCCACCTTGTAGTGGGCGGCGGAGGCAGCCGCCTCCCAGATCTGGCCTTCCTGGTTCTCGCCATCGCCGATGAGGCAGTAGACGCGGTAGGCCTTTCCGTCCAGCCGGGCGGCCAGGGCCATCCCCAAGGCCATGGAGAGGCCGAGCCCCAGCGCCCCGGACGAGATCTCCACCCCTGGCACGAGGTGCATATCTGGGTGCACCTGTAGGGGGCTTCCCAGGCGACCGAAAGTCTGCAGCCACTCCACGGGGAAGAAGCCCCGCTCGGCCAGGGTGGCGTAGAGGCCCGCCGCCCCGTGCCCCTTGGAGAGGATGAAGCGGTCCCGGTCCTCCCAGTTCGGGCGCTGGGGGTCCACCCGCAGCACCCGGAAGTAGAGGGCCGTCAGGATGTCCGCCGCTGAGAGGGACCCGCCGGGGTGCCCCACGCCAGCCCCCCCAATGGTCCGCACGATGTGGCAGCGGATGCGCCGGGCCGTCTCTTCCAGACGGCGCACTTCTTTGTCGGTCAACGCGCTCATGCTTCCCCACCTGTCTGTCTGTGTTCAGGGTGCCATCCCCCTGGCGGGACGGCGTCGGTGTGGACCTTGGGTAGGGGCGGGACATGCCTCGCCCCCTTGGGTAGGGGCGATTCATGAATCGCCCCTACACACCCCACCCCTTCAGAGTTCCCCCCGCACCAGCCGGCGCACCCGGTCGGCGATCTTCTGCTCGTCCACGATGATGGAGTTCTCCAGGTGCCGGGCGAAGGGCGCGGGCACGGACGGCCCGCAGACCCGCTGGATGGGCGCGTCCAGGTAGGCAAAGGCCTTCTCGGCGATCTGGGCCACCACCTCCGCGCCGAAGCCGCACCGTTCCGGCGCTTCGTGGGCCACCACCAGGCGGGAAGTCTTCTTCACCGACTGGACGATGGTCTCTATATCCAAGGGGAAGAGGGTGCGGGGGTCCACCACCTCCACGCTGATCCCTTCCTTCTCCAGGATCTCCGCCGCCTTGAGGGCCATGAGGACGGTGCGGGACGTGGCCACCACGGTGCAGTCGGTCCCCTCCCGCTTGACGTCGGCCACGCCGAAGGGGATGGTGTACTCCTCCTCTGGCACGGGGCCCTCGGTGTTGTAGAGGAGTTTGTGCTCAATGAAGATGACCGGGTCGTCCAGGCGGATGGCCGTCTTCAGGAGGCCCTTGGCGTCGTAGGGGGTGGAGGGCATGGCCACCAGAAGCCCTGGCACGTGGACGAACCAGGCCTCCAGGCTCTGGGCGTGGTGGGCGGCCGAGGAGCGCCCCATGCCCCCCTGGGTGCGGATGACCAGGGGGACCTTGGCCTGCCCGCCAGACATGTAGCGGATCTTGGCCGCCTGGTTGACGATCTGGTCCATGGCCAGGGTGCTGAAGTCAATGTACATGAGTTCCACCACCGGCCGCATGCCGGTGAGGGCCGCGCCCACCCCCGCGCCCACGAACCCCAGTTCGCTGATGGGCGTCTGGCGGACCCGCTCCAGGCCGAACTCGGGCGAGAGGCCCAGGGTCACCTTGTAGGCGCTGCCGAAGGGGTCGGCGATGTCCTCGCCCATGAGGAAGACGCGCTCATCCCGCCGCATCTCCTCGCGGAGCGCCTCCCGCAGGGCATCCCGATAGGTGATGATCCGCGTGGCCATCGTTCCCCTCCCCCTACAGCGGATTGCCCAGGTAGTCAAAGTGGACGTAGACGTCGGTGAGGGCCTCCCGGACGTCGGTGAGGGGGCTTTGGCGGGCGAACTCCACCGCCTCCTCCAGTTCCCTGGCGATCTCCAGGCCCATCTGCTCGTCCTCTTCGTCCGTCAGGATGCCCCACTGGCGCAACTGGCGCCCCAGTTTCTGGATGGCATCCCGCTTGCGCCACTCCTCCCGCTCCTCCGGGGGCATGTAGAGGCCGGGGTCGCCCACGTAGTGGCCCAGGAAGCGGTAGGTCTTGGCCTCCACGAAGCCCGGGCCACCCCCGGCGCGGGCCCGGTCCACCGCCTTCTTCACCGCCCGGTAGACGGCGAGGACGTCCATGCCGTCCACGCACTCGGCGGGGATGTGGTAGGTGGAGACGCGGCGCGCCAGGTCGCACTTGTAGGCCGTCTGCTCCCAGGGGAGGGAGAGGGCGTACTGGTTGTTCTGGCAGACGAAGATGATGGGCACCTGCCACAGGGACGAGAGGTTCAGAGCCTCGTGGAAGCCGCCGCCGGCCGTCGCCCCATCGCCGAAGAAGCAGACCACCACCTGGTCGGTGCCGCGCATTTTGATGGAGAGGGCGATCCCCGGGGCCGTGGGGAGCGAGCCGCCGACGATCCCCGTTGCCCCGATGATCCCCTGGCTGAAGTCGGCGATGTGCATGGAGCCGCCCTTGCCCTTGCAGTAGCCGGTGGCGCGGCCGTACAGTTCGGCGAACATGTAGCGGACGTCGCACCCCTTGGCGATGACGTCCCCGTGGCCGCGGTGGGTGCTGGTGATGTAGTCGTCGGGGCGGAGGGCCGCGCACGTGCCCACCGGCACCGCCTCCTGCCCCTGCGACAGGTGGTAGAAGCCGAAGATCTCCCCAGCCTCAAAGAGTGCCTTGGTCTTGTCCTCAAAGGCGCGGATCAGGCGCATGCGCCGGTACATGGCCAGGAGTTGGTCCCTCGTCAGGTCCTCGGGAGGGGCTTCCGGTGCCCCTTGTGCCTTGTCGCTCATGGCGATCCCCCTTGTCGCGAAGTCTCCTCGCCCCTCAGCCACCTTTCCCGCGTGGGGGAGGGGAAGGGCTTGGTGGATGGGTGAGGTCCTACCCCGCGGCCAGCAGCCGCAGGGGGTTCTCCACCAGTTCGGCAATGCGCCCCAGGAAGCGGGCCGCGGGCGCGCCGTCTAGCACGCGGTGGTCAAAGGCCAGGCTCAACGTCAACATGGGCCGCACCGCGACCTGGTCGCCCTCCAGGGC
Organism: Anaerolineae bacterium; assembly: GCA_034434775.1. Classification (GTDB taxonomy): domain Bacteria; phylum Chloroflexota; class Anaerolineae; order DTPP01; family DTPP01; genus DAOTYM01. The sequence goes on from DAOTYM010000149.1 coordinate 12,746, forward strand.
CACCGGCTTGCGCACGATGCGCCCCACCCCCAGGATGCAGCACTCCGGCAGGTTGATGACCGGGGTGAACCCCTCCACGCCCAGCATCCCCAGGTTGGTGATGGTGAAGGTCCCGCCCGTCAGGTCGTCGGGGCGGCTGCGCCCGGCCCGGGCGGCCTCAATCAGGGCTGCGCTGCGGGCGGCGATCTCGGGGATGGTCAGGCGGTCGGCATCGTGGATCACGGGGACCAGGAGCCCGCGCTCCGTATCCACGGCCAGGCCGATGTGGACCCGGTCCAGGACCTCCACCTCGCCCTCGCCCAGGCGGGCGTTGGCCTCGGGGTGCTCCCGCAGCGCCACAGCGCAGATCCGCACCAGGATGTCGTTGTAGGAGACCTGCAGGCCCTGGCCCTTGAAGAGTTCCCGCAGGGAGACGAGGCCGCTGGCATCCACCTCCCGGAACATCGTCACCCGGGCCGTGGTCCGCGCGCTCTCGGCCATGCGCGCCGAGGTGATGCCCCGCACCCCGGCCAAGGGGATCCGCCGGGCCACGCCCGCCGGCCCCGGGGGCGCGGCCGGGGCCCCGGCCTGCGCCCGCCGGATGAGGGCCGCGGCCTCCCGGAGCACGTCGGCCTCCACAATGCGCCCGTCGGCCCCGCTTGGGGCAATGCCCGCCAGGTCCAAGCCCAACGCCGCCGCGAGGCGGGCCGCGGTGGGCGTTGCCCGCGCTTCGGCCCGGACGGGTGCGGGCGCGGCAGCCTTCACCACGTCCTCGGCCTGGATGCGGCCCCCCGGCCCGCTCCCGGCCACCCGCCGCAGGTCCACTCCCAGTTGGCGGGCCAGGGCCCGCGCCTTCCACGTGGCCTGCAGGGGGCCGCTGGGGGCCTGGGCCGCCTCCGCTGCGGGCGCGGGAGCCTGCACCGGGGCCTCGGCCTGTGCGCGCGGGGGCGCTTCAGCCTCTTTCGCCGCCGGGGGCGTCCACCCGGAGGGGAGGTGCTCCCCCGGGGCCACGGCCACTGCCAGCGCCGCGCCCACGGGCACCGTCTGCCCGGCCGGCACCAGGACCCGCGCCAAGGTCCCCTCGGCGGGGGCCTCCACAGGGACCACGGCTTTGTCCGTCTCCACCTCCAGGAGGGCCTGGCCGCGGGCGAAGGGCTGTCCCTCCGCCACCAGCCAGCGCACCACGGTCCCCTTTTCCATGGTCAGCCCCAGTTGGGGCATGGCGATCGTAAAGGGCATGGTCCTTTCCCCCTGAACTGGCTATGCTCCTCCCCGCGCCCTGCAGACCGCTTCGGCCCACACGTCCTCGTCCGCCAGGGGGAGGAGCGTGCGCACGGCGAAGGCGATCTGGCGCATGCAGAGATCTCGCCAGAGGCCCTTTTCAATGAAGGCGCGGTGCCCTTCCTCCGTGCGGATGTCGCAGCCGACCAACGTGCGGCAATCCACCGCGCCCCATTCCCGCTGGAACGCCTCCATGTACTGGGAGAGCACCTGCCGCGCCGTCCGCTTGGCCTCCTTGTGGTCCGGCAGCCGGCGGCCGGCCAGTTGCCCCACAGCGAGGGCCGCCCCGGTGACCGCCCCGCAGGTCCCGCCCCACCAGGCCACGCCTCCGTTCAGGGCCATGGCCAGGGAGGGGTCCGGCGGGTCCGCAAGGCCGAAGGCCTCGGCGAGGACCATGTACGTCGTCTCCGCGCACCCGTAGAGGTTGTCCTCGCGGAGGAAGTACGCGCTGGCTTTGGCGATGGCTTCCCCTTCGTCCATGTCGTCCTGCCCTCGCGTCGGAGAACGCGCCTTCAGGCTGCGCCGGCTCACACCACCGCCTCAGGCTCTCCCACGATCTCTTCCAGGGAGTCCACCAGGTTGTTCTCTCCAGGGGGCTTGCCCAGGTCCTCAATGTGGCGCCGCATGGCCTGTGCGGCCTTGGCCGGGTCGCGGGTTTTGAGGGCTTCCAGCAGTTCCTGGTGCCGCCGGGCCAGCATCTCCAGGTCAAAGGTGGACTTGCGGGCCGTGACGATGGTCCAGTAGCCGAACTTCAGGGTCAGCCACAACTGATAGAGGACCTTGTTGCCGGCGATCTGCAGGATGGTCTCGTGGAACTGGTTGTCCAGCCGCGTCATGCGGTCCACGTCGCCGTCGTGGCCGGCCTGGACCATGGCCTCCAGGATGTCCGAAAGGACCTTCACATCCTCCTCCTGGAGCCTGCGGGCCGCCAGGCGGGCTGCCAGGGACTCCAGGGCCGCCCGGACGGTGTAGACCTCCCAGAGTTCCTCCGGGGTGAAGGAACGGACCGAGGTGCCTTTGTAGGGCTCCGTCTCCAGGAAGCCCATCAGCACCAGGTCCCGGATGGCCTCCCGCACGGGGGCCTGGCTGACCCCCAGTTGCCGCGCCAGCGCGCTTTCCACGATGCGCTCGCCGGGCTTGAGCGCGCCGCTCATGATGGCCTCCACGACGTACTCCTTCACCAGGTCGCTGAGGACCACGCGCGGCAGCGTCCCTCTGGCCCGTTCCGACCCTCCCCTGATCTCGCCCATTGGTTGCCTCCTCCACACCGCCAGGGCAGCCCGATATGTGAAACGCTCGCTAGAGCAGGCGCTCCACCTCGTCCATCAGGAGTTGCGGGTTCTTGGCCCGGATCAGGTAGTAGGGCCGCTGGGCGAAGCGGTGGCAGAAATCCGCCCGCCGCACCCGCAGTTCGTCTGTGTCAATGATGGGCATGGGCAGCCCTGGCGAAAGCAACTGGTTCAGCCCGAAGTAGTTCATCAGGGAGTGGTAGGTCTGATACTCCCGTTCAAAGGGGATCATCTCCACCACCCGCGTGTCAAAGTTCCCGTCAATGGAGGGCACGATGACCAGGTCCACGTCGCTGGGTTCGTCGTAGGGGATGAACTCCGGCGTCTTATCAAAGAACTTGGCCACCCCTTCGTCCTGGCTGGGCAGGTCGGAGCGCTCTGTCCCCTTGGCCCGCTTGCGCAGGAAGACGTTTTTGGAGCCCATCACGGCCCAGCCCCGCTCGTCGCAGACGGTGGTCTCGGTGGAGACGACAAGCCCCCCACGCCGGCACCCCTCAATCTGGGACATGGTCTTGCCGTGGTTGGATTCGCCTCCCAGGAACATGATGGTGCGGCCCCGGTAGCGGATGGCCGAGGCGTGGAAGGGGTGCAGGCCCACCGCCTCCATCTTCAGGGCCAGCATGGAGACGACGATCTTCTGCACCTCGCCCTCGTACCACTCCCCCTCCAGGATGAGGACCCCGTTCTCGTAGCGGATGTCCTTCCGGGCGGCGTCCTGGTACCAGACCATGTCCGGCTCGGAGCGGGTGACCCGCGGGGCGATCTCCACGCTGGCCAGGCGGTAGTTCAGGAAGGTGGTGTCTTCCAAGAGGTGCTCCAGGGGCTGCGAGCCGTGCACGTCCACCCGCAGGCGGGCTTCCCCCGACGAGAACTCTTCCGACAGTTGCAGCATCTTCACGCTCCTCTCACTTGAGTACGGTGATGGGGCGGCTCTGCAGGAGGTAGATCTCGCCTCCCTCAATGCCCCACTCAATGTCCTGCGGCGAGCCGAAGTGGGCCTCCACCCGGTTGCCCAGGTCCACCAGGCGCCGGATCTCGTCGTCCGTCAGCACCCGGGCCGTGGCCTTCTCCGGTGGCACGTCCACCCGCACGATGCCCCCAGCGCCGTTCTGGACGAACATGAACTCCTTCCGGGCCACGTACTCGTAGACCACCTCGTAGGTCTCCCGGTCCACCTTGTAGTGGTCCGGGGTGATGGCTCCGGAGACGATCCCCTCCCCCTGGCCCCAGACGGCCTCAATGACCATCTCGTAGTGGTTGCGCAGCACCGGGTCCACGGTGAAGGTCACGCCGGACTTCTCCGAGTTGACCATCTTCTGCACCACCACAGCCATGGAGACCTGGGCATCCTTGAACCCCCGCTCCCGGCGGTAGAAGATGGCCTGGGAGGTGTAGAGGGAGGACCAGCAGCGGCGGATGGCGTCCAACAGCGCCTCTTCGCCCACGACGTTGAGCACCGTTTCCTGCTGGCCGGCGAAACTGGCCCCGGCCATGTCCTCGGCAGTGGCGCTGGAGCGGACGGCGACCCGGGTGCCGCTCCCCAGGGCGCGGTACTTCTCCAGGATTTCCGCCTGGAGGGCCCCGTCTATGGGCAGGTCCACGAAGAGGCTGCGGATGCGGCGTTCCGCTTCCTGGAGTTGCCTGGTGTCGTTGCGGTCCAGGGTGGAGAGGATGGCGGCGATTTCCCGCTCCAGGCCGCAGCCCTCCACCACCCTTCGGTACGCGGGGGCGCAGATGACGAACCCCGGCGGGACCGGCAGGCCGGCCTGGGCCATGTCCCCCAGGTTGGCCCCCTTGCCACCAGCCATGGGGGTATCGTCGCGGCACACGTCGGCGAAGTACAAGCACACCTTTTCCGGGGACATAGGTGGTCTCCTTGTCGTCACTGGGTGGCGGTCAGGCCGCCATCAGCGAAGATGATCTGCCCGTTGATGAAGTCCGAGGCTGGGGCAGCCAGGTAGATGGTCAGCGCTGCCAGGTCCATCGGCTCGCAGATGCGTCCCAAGGGGATCCGCGCCACCAACGGGTTGTAGAAGTTCGGGTCTTCCAGGTAGGATTTCACCAGTTCGGTGCGGGTGAAGGTGGGGGCGATGCCGTTCACGGTGATGCCGTACTTGGCCCACTCCGTGGCCAGCTGTTTGACCACCAGGTTCAGGCCGCCTTTGCTCGCACAGTAGGCGATGTAGCCCCGGCGGATGCCCAGCAGGCTGCGGACCGAGGTGATGTGGATGTGCTTGCCATACCGGTGGGGGATCTGGACCCGGGCCACGGC
>DAOTYM010000150.1:0-20691 GCA_034434775.1 Anaerolineae bacterium
CCCAGGGTCAGGGCAGCAGCCAACAAGCCCCTCCACAGGGCCTGGACAAACGGCCTCCCCCGCACCAGTTGGAGGCGGTTGGGCAAGGACATGGGCTCCTCTCGTTGGGTTGGGAAGCCGCCGCACACAGCCCGACGGAACGGCGCGCATTATAGCACGGCCTCCGCAACCTGGCAAATGGGGGGATTGCGGGCCTGGAGCCGCCAGCGGACATCAGGGCTCAAGGGCCGGCATTGGCCGGTGCCGACGCCGGCCCCGCACAGAGGAGACGGTAAGTGCTGCATCCGAAACGAGGGGGAAACATGCGCCTGGTGAACCGAACGCAGGGGACCATCCTCGCCCGCCGCGTGGAGGTCTGCGACACGCCTTGGACCCGCTCGCGGGGGCTCATGTTCCGGCGCGCTGTGGGCCAGGATGAGGCCCTCTGGTTCCAACTGGACCGGCCTGGTCGCTTGGCCGCGGCCATCCACATGTTCTTCGTCTTCTTCCCCATCGGGGTGGTGTGGCTGGATCGCGATGGCCGCGTCGTGGATACAGCCCTGGCCAGACCCTTCCGCCCCTGGTACGCTCCGGCGCGGGCAGCCGCCGCCTTCGTGGAGGGCCATCCGGCCCTCTTGGAGCGGTGCCAGGTGGGCGACCTCCTCGCCCTGGAGCCGTGAGGGAACATGGAAGGTCGCTTGCGCTCCGCCTGGCGCCCCAGAGCCTTGGCGCTGCTCCTGGCCCTTGTGGTGGGCCTGGGGTTCAGCGCCCCGGGGGAGGTCCGCGCTGCGGACCCGCCCCCAGGCCGCTTCCTGGAACACGTGGTGCGGGAAGGCGAGACCCTCTCGGGGATCGCCCAGGCCTACGGCGTCTCGGTGGGGGCGCTCGTGGCTCTCAATGGCCTGGCCGACCCCGACCACATCGTCGCTGGGCAGCGGCTGCGCATCCCCGTGGTGAGCCGTCTGGAGGGCCCGGCCCCCCTCCCTGCACCCCTCGTCTCGGTGCAGGCCCTCCCCCTGCCCGCGGTCCAGGGGAGCACCCTCTCGGTGCGGGTCGTGGCAGCGGGCCCGGTGCGCCTGGGCGGGCGGCTGGACGACCAGCGGTTGGCCTTTGCCGAGGGGCCAGATGGCTACTGGGCCCTGGTGGGCATCCACCCCCTGGCGGAGCCGGGGTGCCACGTCCTCACTTTGGAGGTGGCCGACGCGCCGGCCCACACGCCCACCTGGCAGGCCTGCGTCTGGGTGGTGGAGGGCGCGTTCGCCGTCCAGCGCATCCCCCTCTCGCCAGCGCTGGGCAGCATCCTGGCCGATGTCGCCGCAGTGCAAGAAGAGGCCCATCGCCTGAGGGTCCTCTTCGCCCAGGTGAGCGGCCCTCCCCTCTGGCGCGGGCCATTCGCCTGGCCAGTGGACCGCCCTGGCGACGTCTCAGCGCCCTTCGGCGATCGGCGCGCCTACGGGAGCGGCCCTGCCACGTCCTTCCACGAGGGGATAGACTTTGATGCACCGGCCGGTGCCCCGGTCCGGGCGCCGGCCCGGGGCCGCGTGGTCCTGGCAGAGGACCTCTGGGTGCGGGGCAAGGCTGTGGTCCTGGACCACGGCCAGGGGGTCTTCAGCGGCTACTGGCACCTTGCGGAAGTGGAGGTCCAGCCTGGGCAATGGGTGTGGCCGGGCACCCTCCTGGGCCGCGTGGGGAGCACGGGCCTTTCCACGGGGCCGCACCTGCACTGGGAGGTGCGGGTCAACGGCGTGCCGGTGGACCCCGCCCAGTGGGTGGCGGGGGAAGTGGAAGCCTGGCCCACGTGGGCCGGGCTCTGGCAGCGGGCCCTCGCGCCCAGGTGGCCCGCCCACATCCCCGAATGAGGCCTGGGCAAGCCGCGGCTCCTGACCCCCACCTCGGGGATCAGGAGCCGCGCGGGGTAGCAGCAGGAAAGGTTGTGGCCTGGCCTATTCCTCGGCCTCTTCCTCTTCGGCTACCTTGCCCTTGCGGATGACCTCCGGCTCGGCTTCCGCCTTGGCGACCTCTTCTACCTCTTCTTCTGGCGCGCCAGCCGGCACCACGGTGAGGATCATCTCGTCGGCATCGGCGATGACCTTCACCCCTTCCGGAAGGGCGAGGTCGGCCACGGTAATGGAATCCCCGATGGCCTTCAGGGCCGAGGCATCCACCTCAATGCTGGAGGGAATGGCGCTGGGCAGGCACTCCACCTCCAGGTGGGTGAGCCCAGTCAGGAGGACGCCGTCGCCCCGCTCCACGACCGGGGAAGCTCCCACCACGGTCACGGGGACCTCCAACCGCAGGGTCTCGGTCATGGAGACCTGCTGGAAGTCCACATGCCACACCTGGCGGGTGATGGGGTCCCGCTGGACCTCCCGGACGAGGGCGAGGTAGGGTTTCGGCTGGCCCTGGACGTGCAGTTCAATCAGGCCGCGGCCCGCGCCAGCAGTGGTGAAGCGCCGCCAGGTGGCCGCTTTGATCTTGAGGGGCATCGGGTCCACCCCCTTGCCGTAGAGGATGGCCGGGATCCACCCCTCGGCCCGCAGGCGTCGCACCTTCTTGCCCACCACAGGGCGGGGCTCGGCTTCCAACTTCATCTGTTCCATAAGTATGCTCTCCCCCGAATGATGGCTCAACAAGAGGCCATTATATCTGAGGCTGGGGTTTTCGTCAAAAAACTCCGCACCTTGCGGCAAGGCCTTTCAAGGCCCAGATCGTGTATCCCCCTGCTTCTGCCCCAACCCCCGCCGCCAGTGTACCTCCGGCCGGTGCCGGTTCCGCCACCGCCACAGGACGCCCACCGGGTAGCCGCCCATCTTGGCCAGGTCCCCCACCACGCGGATGACCGGCACCCAGACCACGGCCTGCACCTTCTCCCGCAGGGGCCGGCCTCTGAGCATCGGCCACAGGCGGCGGTAGGGCGTCCACAGGTAGGCCCCAGCCCCAGCCGCGAGCAGAAGCCACCACGCCGGGTGGTGCAGGAGCCCCAGGGCCACCAACGCCGGCCCCACCACCAAGTAGGTCGCGTAGCGGATGCAGTGCCGCCGCCACCACAGGTTGGCCTTGCCGTCGCCCCGGGCGTACTGCCAGTACTGCCGAAAGAAGGCCCGCAGGCTGCTCCGGGGCCGGAAATGGACCACCGCCTGGGGCACGAAGGGGAAGGGGCCGTAGAGGGCCCGCAGCCGGAAGTCAAAGATCAGGTCCTCGCAGAAGTCCAGCCACTCCGGGTAGCCCCCGGCCGCCTCCCACGCCGCCTTGCGGAAGGCCACGGAACGGCTGGACGGCAGGAAAGAGGCCGGGCGGACCTCCCCTGCCTCCGGAAGGACCGTGGCCCCCATCGCCACTTCAAAGACCGTCCGAGGGTCGGGGACGAAGAAGCCGCTCACCACCTGCACGGCGGGGTCGGCGAAGGGCTCCACCAGCCGCTCCAGCCAGTCCGGCGCCAGGCGGACCCCTGCGTCGGTGGAGGCGATGACCTCGCCCGTGGCCGCGGCGATGGCCAGGTTCCGCCCGCGGGAGATGTTGGCCCCCGGCTCCACCAGCACCCGGAGGGGCAGGCGGCCCTCATAGGCCTGGATCTGGGCCACCGTGTCGTCCTGGGAGCCGCCATCCACGATGACCACCTCGTCCGGGGGGCGCGTCTGCGCCGCCAGGGAGTCCAAAAGGTCCCGGATGGCCTTTCCCTCGTTCTTGACCGTGGCGATGACGGACACGCGCATCTCGCCTGGACGTCCTCCCTGGCCCAATATGGCACGGAACTTGCAGCCGCATTCCAGTGAGGCGCGACCTGGGGCTGATGGTCCCGGGGGCTGCATGGGGTGGTTCGGCCCCGCCGCGCAAAGGTGCGATCCAGAAACCCTGTAACGCTGTGGTCCCACACCAAGCCAAGGACCGGGGAAATCCGTCAACGCCAAGCAGCAAACGCCGTGGCTTTCAACCGCACCCAGTGCGGTTGGAAGGTCGGATCACCCCAGTACCACAGTTCCAGGTCGCCCTCCTTCCTTCGCCCGTCCCGGCGCGGCAGCCTGAACCGACCCAGGTTCGGGCTTGTCAACGGCCTCAACTTGGGGTATAGTATCCCTGGCGGCCAGGCCACCCCGGGCCGCTACCGAAAGAAGGGTGTGAACCATGAAGGCATCCAAAGGTCGCTGGATCAGCCTGATCATCGTCCTGGTGCTGGTGAACTACCTGGTCATCAGCAGCCTGGCCAACCTGGTCGCCCGGCGCAGCCTGGCCGTTTCGGCCACGCCGACCCGCACCCCCAAGCCGACCTTCACGCCGGACCTGGGGGCCTTCGCCCTGGTGACCGCCACACCCACGCCGCGGCCCCCCACCCCCACGCCCACCTCCGTGGGCCTCTCCACACCCACGCCAGAGGCCACGCCCACACCCACTGCCACCCCTGCCCTCGCCACCCACGTCGTCCAGGCCGGCGAGACCCTCCTGGACATCGCCATCCGCTACGGCGTGACCCAGGACGCCCTCCTGCAGGTCAACAACCTGGCCAGCCCGGACCTCATCTACGCCGGCCAGACGCTGCGCATCCCGGTGCCTTCCACACCTGCGCCCAGCCCCACCCCGCCCGAGGCGGGCACGCCTGCCCCGTCCCCCACGGCTGTCGTGCACGTGGTGCAGCCCGGCGACACGCTCGTGGGCATTTCCTACCTGTACCGGGCCGACCTGCGGGAGATCCGGCGGGTGAACAACCTCCAGGGGGACCTGATCTACGTGGGCCAGAGGCTGGTCATCCCCAGCCCTGGCGTCGCGCCCGGGAGCGGGCCCACGCCCACCCCTGTCAAGGGACGCCAGCACGTGGTCCAAGCCGGCGAGACCCTCTCCAGCATCGCCTGGCGGTACGGGGTGACGGTGGAAGCGATCCTGGCGGCCAACGGCCTGAGCAACCCCAACTGGATCTACGTGGGCCAGGTGCTCCTCATCCCCGAGCCTTGAGCCTGGAAAAGGCGGGGAACCCTACCAGGTCTTGCTGATCCCCATCTGGTAGGCCAGCCAGCGCCACAGGGCGCGGAAGGGTCCCCCACCCCTGGGGGCCGCCGCCAGTTCCTTGCGCCGGGCCTCCACCGCGGCCAGCAGGCGCTCGGGCTTGCCCCGGAACTCGTCCCAGGGGATGTCCCCCCGCGCGATGCCGCTCAGGGTGCGGTAGAGGACGTCGTTCACCGGCGTGGGCACGCCCGCCTGCTTGCCGTAACTGGAGACCGCCCCGTTCATCACCTCCACCTCCAGGCGCTTCTTGCCCCGCATCAGGTCCTGCTGGATGGCGGGGACCTTCGCCCCCCGCCCCCGGGCCACCAGGCGCAGGATGATGGGCTGGGCCAGCCACGCCGGCAGGACCTCGGCCAGGAAGACGAAGAGGTGCGCGGGGTAACTGGGCAGGGGGATGGGGCGGACGCCCAACCGCCGCATCACGGCGATGGCTTCCTGCATGGACTCCAGGGTCAGGGCCACCAGGCGACGGTCCCGGTACATCTGGGGCGGCGTGCAGTCCAGGATGGCCGACTGGGCCCCGCCCACCAGGTTCAGGAGGAGTTTGGACCACCGCACCGACCGGTGGTCGTCGTGGGTGCGCACGTTCTGGAAGCCGGCCTCCCGGAAGAGCGCCGCCACCTCCTCCACGGGTTGGCCCGGCGCGGTGGGGGCCAGCACCACGCCCCCTCTGGGGCTATCCATGCGCACCAGGGCCGGCTCCACCTGGGTCATGGCCCGTGTGGCGCAGAGGCACAGGGCCGCGCCGCGCCACAGTTTCTCCGAGACCATCTCCTCCACGCCCACGCCGTTCTGGATGAGGACCAGGGGCCAGCGGAAGCGGATGCCCAGGCGGCTCAGTTCCTCCACCGCGGCGTCCACGTCGTAGGCCTTCATGGTCAACGCCACCAGGTCAAAGGACTGGCCTTGGAGGGTGGCCAGGTCGGCGACGGCCTGCACCTCCCGCACGAAGGAGGCGGTCTCTCCTTCCCCGGCCTCAATCAGCCCCAGGCCCCGCTCCTGCACGGCCTGGACGTAGCGGGGCCGGCCCACGACGGTCACCTGGTGCCCCGCCCGCGCAAAGCGGTAGGCAAGCCAGGTCCCCACGGCGCCGGCCCCCACGATGAGCACCCGAACCGGTGTTGTGGACGTCATCTCCGCTCCTGGAAAGGGGCCCTCGTCACGTCACTGGTGGATCCTCACCAGCGTGCCCACGGGCGCCCAGTTGTAGAGCCACTCGGCGTCGGACGTCTGCAGGTTGACGCACCCGTGGCTCATGGGTTGGCCGAAATTGTTGTGCCAGTAGGTGCCGTGCAGGGCATAGCCCCGGTAAAAGTACATGATGTACGGCACGTTCGGCAGGTAATACCCCGGCCCGCTCATGGGCGCGGAGCGGTATTTGGCGTAGATGCGGTACTCCCCCGTGACGGTGGGCGTCCTGGGCAGGCCCGTGGAGACCACGGCCGAGTAGACCGGGGTGTTCCCCGCATAGGCCGTCAGGGTCTGCGACGAAAGGTCCACCTCAATCCACTTCTCGCCCGGGGTCTCGGCTGCGGCCAACTGGCCCGTGGCGGGTGCCGCCTGGGCGGTCCCCAGGGCCTCTTGGGCGCCCGGGACCCGCAGTTGCTGCCCCACGTAGATCAGGTTCGCGCTGCGCAGGCCGTTGGCCTGGACCAGCCGGTCCACCGTCACGCCGTAGCGCCAGGCGATGCTGGCCAGGGTCTCCCCCGGCCGCACCACATGCACCGCGCCCCCCGAGGGCACCTCCGCCTGGGCCGGGGCCTGCCCCCCCGCCACGCCCGGCAGGGCAAGCTGCTGCCCCACGTACACCCAACTGAGGACGCTCAGGTTGTTGGCCTGGGCCAGGTCCCACACGCTCAACCCGTAGCGGGCGGCGATGCTGGACAGGCTTTCGCCCACCTGGACCACGTGGACGCCCCCCGAAGGGGGGGCCACCACCTGGGTCGCTCCGGCCTGGGCGGCCCCCGGCACCACCAGGCGCTGCCCCACGTAGATCCAGTGGCTGGAGGGCAGGCCGTTGGCCTGGACCAACTGGTCCACCGTCACACCGTAGCGCCAGGCGATGCTGGCCAGGGTCTCCCCGCGCTGGACCACGTGCACGCCGCCCGTGGCCCCAGCCGCCGACGCAGCCCCCGCGCCAGGGACCTGCAGGACCTGCCCCGTGTAGACCCACGAGCGGGTGGTCAAGCCGTTGGCGCGGGCCAGGTCCACCAGGCTCACGCCGTAGCGCATGGCGATGGACGAAAGGGATTCTCCCGGCTGGACCACGTGGGTCACCGGGCCCTGGCCCGGGGGCGCGGCCGTAGCTTGGAAAGGAACTCCGAGGGACAACACAGCGGTCAGCAGAAGGAGTGCGATTCGCTTCATGGTGCGCCTATCCTCCCCGCTCAGGAGGCCCGCCTGGAGAAGGGGCCCTCCGGTTCAATCCACCGCGAGACGGATTCCTGGGTGGCTCTGGCGAGGCTGCCCAGAAGCCATCCCACCGGGGGCTTGAGAGGGGGCACCGTCTCCCGTTATGTATAGTATACCCTATCTCCAGGCATTTGGCAACTCGCGCTCCCTGGGAAGGACGGCCGACTGCCGACCGCTGCACCCTCTGGCTGGATCTTCTAAAAAAGACAACACCGGACCCCCCAAGGGGGATGCGCTCCTGGGAGCCCTGGAAGGCGGGCACCCCTGGAGCGGCCGGAGACCAGATCAGGCTGGGCGGTGCAGGGGCAGACACTCGGGCGCGTAGGGGATGGCCGCCACCCGCGCCCCTGGCTCGGCCTGGCGCAGGGCGGCGTCCACCGCCTCCTGCACCGAGGGGAAGGGCACGAAGCGTACCGCCCTGGCCACCTCGTCGGAGATGCCATCGGAGACGATCCAGACCTGGGCCCGCTCCTTGACCTGGGCCCAGGCCAGGGCCAGGCCTGCCCCGACCAGGTCCTCCACTTGGCCCGCTTCCACCCGGCGGACCAGGTCCTCGCTGGAGAGGCCGGCGAGTTCCACCATCTCCGGGTGGGTGACGGCCAGGCCCTCCGGGCAGGGGGTGACGACGACGATGATGCCCCCTTCCCGCACCACGAGGTCGGCCGGGTAGAGGGTCTTGTGGGCCTGCCAGAACTCAATATCCGCTGGGTAGGAGCCCGCCACCACCACATCGGCCTGTGCTTGGAAGGTCACCCCGTAGATGGCGTCGGCCTTGGCCGCGGCCGCGGCCAGCACCGCCCGCGGTGCACCGTAGAAGGCTTGCACCAGGTCGCCGTGGCGGGTGAGGACGCAGTTCAGGCAGACCTGCATCCCCGCGGCCTCGGCCACGGCGTCCATCTCCTCCCGGATGGGGTTCTGCAGGATGCCCAGGTAGGAGCGCCGCGTGCGGGCGCTCGTGAAGTGGGTCGCGCCCGTCGTCGCCGCGCCGGAGACGCCGGGCTGGATGATCTTGCTGCCGCCGGAATAGCCAGCGATGTGGTGCGGGAAGACCGAGCCCACGCCGATCACCAGGTCGGCTTCCACCACGTGGCGGTTGAGGTGGATGGGCGTGCCGCTCCGCGTGGGGCCCAGGTCCACAAGTTCCCCTGGCTCCCAGTGGGCGTGGTTCAGGACTGGGACCCGCCCCCAGGCCTCCTCCCCGACCCGCTTCCGCAGTTCCTCGTCGGTCATGGCCCGGTGGGTCCCCAGCGCCACCAGGACCTTCACCTGCCCCTCCCGGACCCCGGCCTGGGCCAGCCGTTCCAGAAGCAGGGGCAGGATGAGGGGCACGGGGGTCAGGCGGGTCAGGTCGTCCACCACGATGGTGACGGAGCGCCTGCCCCGGGCCAGTTCCTCTAGGGGCGGCGCGTCTAAGGGGGCGTCCAAGGCCTGGGCGAGGGTGGCGAGGGGGTCCTCGGCTGGCGGCACCTCGCGTGGAAGGAGGACCTCCACGGTATAGGTGTGGGGCACCCGGAAGGTCACCTGTCGGTCCCCGTAAGGCAACGTCAGTTCGTGATCCTGCATCCTCTGCATCCTCCCCACCACGGCTCCGCAGGAGCCTGTGGAGGGATTGTACCATGCCCACGCCCCTGGGTGCAAGGAGGCGATGGACTTCCACACTCCCCTTCTGTACAGGGGTCGACGGCCATCAACGAATGGAGGAACGAATAAACGAGTCGGCTGTGCCTGCGCTGGTGCTGGACCACAATAAAAAAATTCCGTTTTCGGCCGTGCAGGTCACAGTTGCAGTCTCATAGTAGGGGCGCACGGCCGTGCGCCCCTACCCAGGATTACATATCGCCAAGAACCACCGTGGCGTAGTACTGGGTCCATTCGTTTATTCGTTGGCCCATTCGTTGACGGCTCCTCCTCCACGAAGAGCGGTGGCACGTCGTGCGAAGGCGGATGCCTTCCCAGCCCTCCCCCTCTGTGGTATAATCGGCCCCGAGGAGAAATGGGAGCCCATGAGCACACCTGCTCGCGTTCGCTGTCCCAAGTGCAACTACCCGAACCACGCCGAGGCGGACCGCTGCGCCTCCTGCGGCCTGCCCCTGTGGCAGACCTGCCCAACCTGTGGCCGCCGCCGCCCCTGGCACGTGGAGCAGTGTCCCTACTGCCGCCAGCGGGAGGCGCGGGAGGACGACCTGTTCCTGCGCCTCTTCCAGGAGCCGACGCCGAAACGCCTCCGCGATCGGTACGTCATCCAGAGAGAACTTTCCCGAGGGCGGGCCAGGGCGGTCTACCTGGCCTCCGACGAGGCCCGGGGGGGCGCGCTCGTAGCCATCAAGGCCTTCAGCGACCAGAGCCTGCTCACCGCCGAGGAGCGCCGCCTGGCTGTGGAGACCTTCCAGCAGACGGTGGCCCGGTGGGCGGCGCTGGACCACCCGGCCCTCCCCCGCATCCTGGAGGCCTTCTCCCGCGGGAGGCAACACTACCTGGTCATGGAGCACGTCTCAGGGCGGTCGTTAGAGGAGATCCTGGACGACGCTTCCCTCGTCCTCCGCGAGGAGACGGCAGTCAACTGGATCGTGCAACTGTGCGACCTCCTGGCCTACCTGCACAGCCAGGAGCCGCCCCTCCTCTTCGCCAACCTGAAGCCCAGCCACCTCCTGGTGGAGGCCTCTGGGCGGCTGCGCGCTGTGGGGTGGAACCTGGATTCCCTCTTCCTCCCCTGGGAAGGGAGGGACCCCCGGACCCTGGGCACACCAGGCTACGCCGCCCCGGAACAGCAGGGAGGCACCGCCACGCCCGCCTCGGATGTCTACGCCGCCGGGCGCATCCTGTACGCGCTCCTCACGCGGCAGCACCTGGCGCCCGGGCAGAGGCTGCGCCCCCTGCGCCAGGTGAACCCCTCCATCTCGCCCCAGACGGAGGAGGCGGTGGCCCGCGCCTGCCGGGCCGACGTCCGCAGCCGCACCCCCAGCGCGGCGGCGTTCCGCCGGGCTCTCCTGGAAGGCCGGCAGGCCCCGGTGGCCGAAAGCCCCGCCCCCCTGGAGGAACTGGTGCCTTACCGCTTCTCGCCCACCCAGTCGGCCCGGGACCTGGCGGACCTGGTGCGCCTCTGCCAGGGGGACTGGGAGCGGGGCAGGCGGCAGTTCTTCGCCGGCGAGATCAGCCGTTGGCTCCAGGCCCAGGCCGAGCAGTTGCGCCGCAGCCTGCAGATGGCCCAGGCAGAGCGCCTGGCCCTCCTGGCCGACTCCGCCGACCGCGCCCGCCGGGAGACCTCGGCCCTCTCCCCTATGGAGCAGGACGTGGCCTTCGCCCGCTGGCTCGCCTCCACCGGCTACGTGGTGGGCAAGCCTGTGCTGCAGGCCAGCACCCAGTACCTCAGGCTGGGCACGGTCCCCGTGGACCGGAAACTGAAGGCCAGTTTCCACATCCACAACGCCGGCAACGCCTACCTCTTCGGGCGCGTCACCAGCGAGGTCCCCTGGCTGCGCCCAGTGGACGCCGAGTTCGGGTGCGCGCCGGACCAATCCGTCAAGGTCTCCCTCCTGGTGCTGGGCGACCGCCTGCCGCCCCAGGGAGAGCGCAACCCCCAGGCCCTGCGGGTGGAAAGCAACGCCGGCCGCCTCTGGATCGGGGCGCAGGCCGCCCCGCCAGAGGGCCAACTGGTGGTGACGCCCCAGGAACTGGACTTCGGCACGCTGGACGCTTCCCAAAAGGAGGCCACCGCGGTCATCCGCTTGGCCAACTCGGGGGGACAGCCTGTCCAGGGCCAGGTCCGGGCCACCTTGCCCTGGCTCCAGGTGGAGCCCAGCCGCTTCCTGTGCCTGCCTGGGCAGACCACGGAGGTGCGCGTGCGCCTGGATGTGGCCAGGGCCTCCCCAGGGGCGCGGGTGCAGCCCGGAGCCATCCTGCTGGATAGCGATGCCGGCCAGGCCAGCGTGGCCATCCGCTGGACCCTGGAGCAGCCGCAACTTGCGGTCTCGCCTCCTGCCCTCCATTTCGGCTCCCTGCCCCGGGGCAGGGACGGGGAACTGGCGGTCCAGGTGCGAAACGTGGGGACCGGCCGCCTGGTGGGCAAGGTGGTTTGCCACGTCGCTGGCCTGGAGGCCTCACCGGGCACCTTCGCCTGCCAGGGAGGGGAGGCCGTGGAGGTGCGCGTGCGCCTGGCGACGGAGGGCCTCCCCCTGGGCCGCACCGACGTGCCGGACGCCCTGGAAGTCATCTCCAACGGGGGGCGGAAGGGGCTGCCCCTGCGGGTGGAGGTGCAGGGGGCCCTGCTGGCGGTGGAACTCCCCTGGCTCTCCTTTGGCGTGGCCACCCCCGGCGACGCGCCGGAACTGGCCCTCCCGGTGGCGAACCGAGGCGCGCTCCCCCTGGAAGGGCGCGCCCAGCCCCTGGTGGAGTGGCTCCAGGTGGAGCCAGAGGCCTTCACCGTGCCCCCCGGCGCGACCCTCTCCTTGCGCGTCCTGGCGCAGACAGCAGGGTTTGACCAGGGGGCCATCCTCTCGGAGCCGCAGGCCCTGCGCCTGGAGACCAGCGGCGGCCACGTCACCCTGGGGGCCGGCCTCACCCTCCTCGTCCCCGAACTGCACGTCAGCCCAGCGGTGGTGGACTTCGGCCCCGTGCTCCGCACCGAGGTGGCGGAGCGGAAGGTGACCATCGCCAACCGCGGCACGGGCGTCTTGGAGTGGCAGGCCAGCACCCAGGAGACCTGGCTGGAGGTCGCTCCCCAGGCCGGCACCCTCGGGCCGGGCCGCGAGGAGGAGGTCACCGTGCGGGCCTACCCCCTGGGGCTGCCCGCCGAGGCCACGAGCGCCCGAGGCACGGTCCAGATCGGGAGCAACGGGGGCCAGGTCTTCCTGGAAGCGGCCATGAGCGTGGCTTCTCCGCTCCTCTTCCTGGGCATGACGGACCTGGACCTGGGCACCAGCGACAACTATGCCCCTCTGGAGGAGACCCTGCGCCTCTTCAACCGCGGCACCGGCACCCTCCGCGGCCAGGCCGTGTCCCAGGTCCCCTGGCTCTCGGTGGAGCCGGTGGAGTTCATCTGTGAGACGGGGATGAACGTCCCCCTCCGCCTCGCTGTGGACCCAGTGGGGCTCCCGCCCGAGGTGGAGCACACGGGGACCCTCCTCCTGCGCACCACCGGCGGGGAGGAGGAGGTGACCGTGCGCTTCCGGGTCCGGGCCCGGCCCATCCTGACGGTGGAGCCGGCCACCCTTGACCTCCAGCCAGACCCCGAGACGGGGGGCCTTGCGGGGGAAGTCCTCGTCCGGAACGAGGGGTTCGGGGTGTTGGACGTGCACGTCCAGTGCGACACCCCCTGGCTGCAGGTGCCCCGGTCCTCGTACCGCGTGCGCCGGGGGAGGCCAGTGCACGTGCGCTTGGAACTCTCCCAGGACGCCCCTCCGGAGGGCGAAACTCTCCTCGCCCTCTCTGCCGACGGCCAGCAGGAGGAGGTCCGCATCCGCTGGCGCGCTCCGTAGGCAGGGCGCACGGTCTCCAGCCTCTGTGGGATAAACCTAAGAATCCCTTTACAAATTGACAGGCCTCCCAGCAGGTGCTATAATCCGGTCCGCCGATGCCGCACAGGGCTGGCTGGGAGAGACTGGGTCTGAAGGGGCGGGAGTCCATGCGCACCGTGCGCCAGCAAATCGTGGAGGTCCTCCGGGGCCGGGAAGCAGCCACCGTGCAGGAACTGGCCGAGGCCGTCGGGGTGAACCCTATGTCGGTCCGCTACCACCTGCAAGGGCTGGAAGCGGAGGGCGTCGTGGCGCGGGCAGGCCAGGCCCGCTTGGGCCAGGTGGGGAGGCCCCGGCACCTCTACGCCCTGGCCTTGCCGGAAAGGGGGTCGGTCCGGCTGGACTACCGCTCCCTTCTGGCCGCCATCCTGGAAGAGGCGCGTGCCCTTTGGGGGGACGAAGGGCTGCAGCCGTGGCTGCTAGGGGCGGCGGCCCGGCGCGCGGCCGCCCTGGCTGAGGGCCTGGCCAATGCCCCCCTGGAGCAGCGCCTCCGGGAAGCGGCCGCCTACCTCTCCCGCCAGGGCCACCTGGCCCAGTGGCACGAGGGGGAAGAGGGGCCAGTCCTCCATTGTTACAACTGTCCCTACCACCCCCTCCCCCAAACCTACCCCGCGCTCTGCCAGATGGACGTGGCCTTCATCTCCGGGCTCCTCGGGCAGCCAGTGGTGCAGACCGAGTCCATCCCCCACTTGGACGGGCGCTGCACCTTCCGCCCGGCGGAGGCTGCGGGGGATACCTCCTCCCAGCCGAGAGGGGCGTGAGATGTGGCGGCTGCTCCCCAGACTCCCCCTCTACTGGGCCTTCCGGCGGTGGGGAAGGCCGGGGGCGCTCCCCTTCAGCGTGGTCGTGAGCGTCAGTTACCGCTGTAACTCCCGCTGCCGGACCTGCGGCGTCTGGCAGAAGGAGAGCGAAGAACTCACCGCGGAGGAGTGGGGCCGAGCCTTCGCCAGCCTGGGCCGCAACCTGGTCTACCTCACCTTCACTGGCGGCGAGCCGTTCCTGCGGCGGGACCTGCCCCGTCTGGCCGAGGCGGCTTACATCCATTGCCGCCCGCTCCTCATCACCATCCCCACCAACGGCCTCCTCACGGAGCAGGTCCTTTCCGGCACCGAGGCCATCTGCCGCGCCGCCCCCGGGTCCCAGATCGGCCTCAACCTCTCCCTGGACGGCGTGGGTGAGGAGCACGACCGCATCCGGGGCGTGCCCGGCAACTGGGAGCGGGCCCTGCGCACTTGGCAGGGCCTGAAGGCCCTCCAAGCCCGTCTTCCAAACCTGGTCCTCAGCATCCACACCGTCCTCTCACGGGAGAACATCGGGCGCTTTCGGGAGGTCTACCAGGGGCTGCAGGCCCTGGAGCCGGATTCCTACATCACCGAGGTGGCGGAGGAGCGGGTGGAACTGGGCACGGTGGGCTGGGACATCACCCCGTCGCCGGAGGCCTACCGCCCCGTGGCCGACTTCCTGGCGCGGGAGGCGCACGGAACCCGCGCCCGGGGCATCGCCGCGCTCACCCAGGCCTTCCGCCGCCGGTACTACGGCCTGGCCGCGGCGACCCTGGAGCAGGGGCGGCAGGTCATCCCCTGCTACGCCGGCTGGGCCTCGGCCCAGTTCGCGCCGAACGGCGACGTCTGGACCTGCTGCGTGCGGGCCGAGCCGGTGGGAAACCTGCGGGAGGTCGGCTACGACCTGCAGCGCATCTGGTTTGCCCCAGATGGCCGCCTGGCGGACCTGCGCCGGTCCATCGCCCGGGGGGAGTGCGCCTGCCCTATGGCCAACGCCGCCTACGCCAACATGCTCCTGCACCCGCCCACCGCCCTCTCCGTGGCCCTGGAGGCCGCGGGCCACACCCTGGGGAAAGGCCGGGAACGATGAGCCACAAGGTCATCCTACACCTGAGCGACACCCACTTCTTCGGCTGGGCCATGCGCCCTGGCCTGGCCGAGCGCATCGTGGAGGAGGCCCACGCGCTGGCCCCCGACCTGGTGGTCGTCTCCGGGGACCTCACCCAGCGCGCCTTCCACCGGCAGTTCCTGGCCGCGCGCCAGTGGCTGGACGCCCTGCCTCGGCCGCTCCTCGTGGTGCCGGGGAACCACGACATCCCCCTCCTCAACCTGTGGGAGCGGTTGCGCCGGCCCCTGGACCGCTACCGCCGCTACATCTCGGAGGAGACGGACCCGGTCTACGAGGACGAGGGGCTCCTGGTGGTGGGCCTCTGCTCGGCGCGGGGGACGACGACGGAAAACGGGTGGCTGGACCCTGCGCAACTGGCCCGCGCTGCCCGCCTCGTCCAGGGGCGGCGGCCAGGCCAGGCCACGGCCATCGTGGTCCACCACCACTTCCTGCCCGTGCCGGGGTCCCTGCAGCGGCCCATCCGCGGGGCGGCAGACCTCCTGCGGACCTTTGACCGCTGGGGGGTGGACTTGGTCCTCACGGGCCACTCGCACCGGGCCTACGTCCACCGGACGGAGGGCGGCCTGCTCCTCCTCCAGGCCGGCACAGCCACTTCCACCCGGGGCAAGGGCAACGACCGCGGCCGGAACAACTACTTCGTCATCCACGTGGACGAGGGCCACTTGGAGGTCACGCGGTGGCAGTACGACGCCGAGGCGAGGGCCTTCGCCCCCGTCCTGACGGAGGCGTTCCCGCGCCGCGTCTTCCAAGAGGTGGAGGTGGCAGTGGGTTGAACAAATTGTCACTGGGGGGCCAGTCCTTGTTCATGAAATTTTCACCTCATCGGGGTACACTGTCCGTATGAAGATCTCCCTCATCAGCCCCAAATGGAACCAGATGCGCACCAGTTACCCGCCCCTCGGGCTGGGGTACCTGGCCGCGTGCCTGGAGCGGGAGGGCCACGAGGTCCGCATCCACGACTTCGGCCTGCGGCCGGAGGTGCCGGTGGCCCAGGAGGTGGAGGAGGTCGTCGCCTTCGGGCCGGACCTGGTGGGGATGACCTCCATGACCACCTCGCACCACAGCCTGGAGGAGGCCGCACCCCTCCTCAAGGAGCGGCTGGGGGTGCCCATCGTCGTTGGCGGGCCCCACGCCACCACCCTGCCCGAGGAAACATTAAAGAACCCCCACTTTGACTACCTGGTCTACGGGGAGGGGGAAGAGACCCTGCTGGACCTGGTCCGTGCCCTGGAGGCGGGAGGGAAGGGGCTGGAGGCCATCCCCGGCCTCTACTACAAGGTGGATGGGGAGGTCGTCGCCAACCCACCCCGCCCCCTCATCAAGGACCTGGACGCGCTCCCCTTCCCGGCGCGGCATCTCTACGCCTGGGAGGCCTACGGCCTGCGCACGCCCGACGGCCAGCCGATGATGACCGTCCTGACGAGCCGCGGCTGCCCCTACCACTGTTCCTTCTGCTTCAAGGAGATCTTCGGGCGCACCTACCGCCGCCGCAGCCCTCAGAACGTGGTGGCGGAACTCAAGGAGATCGTGGAGCGCTACGGGGTGCGCCACATCTACTTCATTGACGACCTCTTCACCCTGGATGCCCGCCGCCTGCGGGAGATGATGGAAGCCTTCCTGCGGGAGGGGCTGGACATCCGCTGGCAGTGCCTGGCCCGGGTGGACCGGGTCACGCCGGACCTCCTGCGGTTGATGTACCAGGCCGGCTGCCGGGAGATCCACTACGGCATTGAGTCGGGGAACCCCGAGATCCTGGCGGCCACGGCCAAGCACATCAACCTGGATCAGGTGCGCCAGGCCGTGGAGTGGACGGAGGCAGCGGGCATCGCCAGCAAGGGGTACTTCATGCTGGGCCTGCCAGGCGACACGGAGGAGACGATGGAACAGACCATCGCCTTCGCCGAGAGCCTGCCCCTCACGGAGGCCATGTTTAGCATCGCCACCCCCTTCCCGGGGACGCGCCTGTGGCAGGAACTTGTCCGCCGGCGGCCGGAAATCCGCTACACCGGCGATTTCACCCGGGCCTATTACTACAACAGTTACCTGTCGGAGATCGCCCCCTTCCTCAACGTGTCCGAGGTGGGGGACGAGCGGCTGAGCCGCCTGGCCATAGAGGCCCGCCGCCGCTTCACCGAGGCCAAGGCGCGGCGGGCGTACCTGCGGGCCTTCGGCGAACCGTGGGGCCGCTGGCTGTGGCGGGCCTCCCGCTGGACGCCCCTGCGCCTCCTGGGGCGGGTGGCCCTGCGCCTGGGCCTCTTCCGCCGCTTCCGACAGGCACGTCAGGCCCTCACAGGAGCGCACGTATGGAACTAGCCACCCTCTGGGTCCGGGGCCGCCAGATGTGGGATAAGACCAAACTGTTCCCCCGCTGGGTGGCTTACAAGACCGGCCAGACCCGCCCCTGGACCCGCCCAGACCGGATGTACCTGGAGTCCACCAACGTCTGCAACTTGCAGTGCATCATGTGCCCCACGGGGCGCGGCGAGCAGGTCCGCCCCAAGGGGTTCATGGACTTTGATCTCTTCCGCCGCATCGTGGACGAGGTCGCGCCCTACGTGCGGACGACGACGCTGCACATCTGGGGGGAGCCGCTCCTGCACCCGCGCATCGCCGACATGATCCGCTACACCCGGGAGCGGGGCATCCGCTCGGAGATCTCCACCAACGCCACCCTGTTGGATGAGGAGAAGGCGCGCCAGATCCTCCAGAGCGGGCTGGGGGCCATCTACCTCTGCCTGGACGGGGCCACGCGGGAGACCTACGAGAAGATCCGCCGCCGCGCCGACTTTGAGCGGACGCGGGCCAACATCCTCCACTTCCTGGAGGAGCGGAGGCGGCTGGGGCTCACCTCGCCCTACGTGACCCTGCAGATCATCAACATGGCTCCCACCCAGGCGGAGATCCAGGAGTTCGTGGACATGTGGAAGGACTCGGGGGTGGACCGGGTCAGCGTCAAGCCCTTTGACACCTGGGCTGGGCAGGTGGAGGACATCAACCTCCTCAGCCCCGACCAGGGCCGGCCGACGGTCCCCCGCTGGCCCTGCCCGAACCTGTGGTACCACGTCCACATCTACTGGGATGGCAGCCTGGTGATGTGCGACCGGGACTTCAACCTGGACACCCCTCTGGGGAACGTGAAGGACGGGGTGATGAAGGCCTGGCTGGGGCCCGAGATGCAGGAACTGCGCCGCCGCCACGTGCGGGGCGAATACCAGGGGTTGCGCCCCTGTGAGACCTGCCGGGAGTGGGCCTGGTGGCGGCCGCGCCCCTTCTTCTCCCAGGGGAACCGGCCGGAAGAGTAGCGGATGGCTTATGGCGGATGGCATATGGCTGATGGCGGATGGCGGGTAGGGGAGGTTGGGAGGGATGCCGTTTCGGTTTGAGGGGCTGGAGATCTGGCACAGGGCTAGAGCCTACGCGGCGAAGGTCTATGGGCTTACGGCCAGGTTTCCCCGCAGGGAGGATTACGGGCTCACCTCTCAACTCAACCGAGCGGCAAACTCCATTGCCCTGAACATTGCCGAGGGTTCCGCCAAGGGGACGGCGAAAGCCTTTGACTACCACCTGGACGTGGCAGTCGGTTCTGTGTTTGAGGTGGTGAGCGGAGGATTCCTCGCCCTGGACCGCGGCTACATCACCTCAGAGGAGCAACAGGCCCTTTACGATGAAGGGGAGCAGTTGGCCAAGAGCATCAACGCCTTTCGGAGGACCCTCCATCCATGAACGCTGCCCTGACCCCCATCCACCATCGCTTGCCCTCCGCCGTGCGCCATCTGCCCTCCGCCATACGCCATCTGTCATCTGCCATCCGCCATCCGCTATACGCCATACGCTATCTGCCATACGCCACCTGCCCCAAGGCTAGCCTGCCATGAAGATTGTGTTCGTGTATCCGGACGTTGAGGGCGTGGCCCACTACGGGGCGCGCAAGTACTACCACGGCCTGGGGTACCTCTCCAGCGTGCTGCGGGCGGCCGGGCACGAGACCGCCCTCCTCTACCTCCAGGCCGAGCCCACGCGGGAGGCGTTCCTCCAGGACCTCCAGGCCCTGCGGCCAGACGTGGTGGGCTTCTCCTCAACCACCCACCAGCACCCCTACGTGGAGCGGTGCGCAGCCTGGATCAAAGAGGAAATGCCGGAGGTCAAGACCGTCTCCGGCGGGACGCACCCCACCCTGGTCCCGGACGAGGTGGCTCGGAACCCCTCCCTGGACTTCGTCTGCGTGGGCGAGGGGGAGTACGCCCTGCGGGACCTGGTGGAGCGCCTGGCTGCCGGCGAGGACGGGACGGACGTCGCTGGCTTCTGGGCACGGCGGGACGGCGAGGTGGTCCGCAACCCCCTGCGCCCCCTCATCCAGGACCTGGGCGCGCTCCCCTTCCCCGACCGGGAACTCTTCGGCTTTGACGAGATCCTGCGCCAGAACGACGGCTGGGTGGACATGATGGCCGGCCGCGGCTGCCCCTACCAGTGCTCCTACTGCTGCAACCCGGGCCTCCAGAAGCGGTACAAGGGGCTGGGGCGGTACGTCCGCTACCGGCCGGTGGAGAACATCCTGGCCGAGGTGCGCGCGCTCCAGGCGCGCTACCCGGTGCGGGTCCTCAACTTCCAGGACGACGTCTTCACCCTGGACCGGGAGTGGCTGCTGGAGTTCTGCGAGCGCTACGCGGCGGAGTTCCGCATCCCCTTCTGGATCAACACGCGGGTGGAGCGGATCCGGGACGAGGCCATCGTGGAGGCCCTGGCCCACGCCGGGTGCGCGGGGGTGCGCATCGGGCTGGAGTCGGGGGACGAGCGCCTGCGGCGGGAGATCCTCAAGCGGCAGATGAGCAACGAGGAGATCCGGGCCGCCTTCCGCCTGCTGCGCAAGCACGGCCTGCGGGTCTACACGTGCAACATGCTGGGCGTCCCGGGCGAGACGGCGGAGATGATCCAGGAGACGGTGGACCTGAACCGGGAACTCTTCCCGGACCAGTTCCAGTTCTCCGTGTTCCACCCCTACCCGATGACGGAACTGTACGACCTCAGCGTGCGGGAGGGGTACTACGACCCCCATCGGGTGCTCCCCACCTACTACAGCCGCCAGAGCGTGCTGGAGTTGCCCACGCTCTCGCCGGAGGAGTTGGCGGAGGGGTACGACAAGTTCGTGGAGTTGCGGCGGGAGTTGGACCTGCGCCGCCGCAACCCCCTGAAGTGGCGGGTCTACGACTTCCTGCGGCGGTACGTGTACCGGGGCGATGCACTGCGCCTGCGCCGCCACCTGAACGCCCTGGCAGCCTGGCGGCGGAAGTTGGGGTAGGGGCAAGGCATGCCCCGTCCCTACGGGTTGTCCCCCTGCGGGGACGGCGTCGGCGCAGGCCGACGCCCTGCTTGAGCCCCGATCTGAATCGGCGGCTGAAAATGGTGGGGCAATTCGCGAATCCCCCAAACCTCACCTACCCCCAAACCCCCTCCCTCTCCGCCTGCGGAGTCCGTAGGGGCAATTCGCGAATTGCCCCTACAGGCCTCACCCTCCTCCCTCCCCCTCCCTCTCCATCCGCTGATGGAGAGGGAGGGGTGGCCGAAGGCCAGGGGTGGGTGAGGTCCGCAGGGGCGAACCGTGAATCGCCCCTCCCAGGGGACGTGCCTCCCGACGGGCGGGGAGGGAGCAAGATGTCGCCAAGGTGCGAAGCGTGCTGGCCGCAGGCTGCTGAGTGCATAGAGTTGGGGGAAATTTTAAGGCCTGCAGGCCTTTCTAACCCTTGACTCCGCGCAAAGGGTGTAGTATACTCCAAGCTAGTTCACGACGTCGTTGTTCCCTTCCGCCCTGTGGCATGTTCCTTGCCAGACGGTCTCCCTGGGCGAGGAACAGACACTTACGAGGCAGCAGAATGACTGTACCTCCTAC
>DAOTYM010000151.1:0-7952 GCA_034434775.1 Anaerolineae bacterium
CCTCGCCCTGGAGGTTGTGCTCCCGCGCGCAGCGGGCCCGGCTCTTCTCCAGCAGCATGTAGGCCCGGTCTGGCTCGCCGGTCTCCAGGGCGATGGTGGCTTGGGCGACGAGGAAGAGGGGATGGGCCTCCCGCACCTCCTCCGGCAGCGCCTCCACCCACTCGGCCACCATCCGCCACTCGCCTCGGACGAAGAGGTCCACGAGTTCGCCCTCCAAGAGGCGGACTGCATCCTCATACGCCTCGGCTTTCAGGTAGTGGGCGATGGCCTCGTAGGGCCGGCCCTGCCCCTCCCACACCTGGCCGGCCCGCCGGTGGAGGGCCAGGTAGCGGCTGCGGTCCTCCCGCAGGAGGGTGCTCTGGAGGAAGGCTTGGAAGAGGTGGTGGTAGCGGTACCACTCGCCCTTCTCGCCCAGGCGGACCAGGAAGAGGTTCTGGTCCTCCAGGGCCTTGAGCATGGCCGCGGCATCGTCCCGCTCCAGGAGGCGGTTGCACAGGTCGGGGTGGATTTCGTCCAGGACGGACGAGCCCAGGAGGAAGTCCTGCACGAGGGGCAGTTGCTGCTGGAAGACCTCGCGGGCCAGGTACTCGTAGACCTGGGCGGTGCGGGTCGGGGTGCGGGGCATCCCCTCCATCACCCGGCCCCACAGGGTGGACGCGCTCAGGAGGATGCCGGTCACCCAGCCCTCGGTGTCGCGGGCCCGGGCCTCGGCCTGTTCCCGGGTCAGGTCCAGGCCGTAGGTGTGCTTGGCCAGGGCCTGGACCTCCGCGGCGGTGAAGCGGAGGTCGCTCACGCCCAGGCCGGCCATCTGCTGGCGCGCCGTGAGGCGCAGGAGGGGAAGGGTGCCGGGCACGGTGCGGCTGGTGATGAGGAAATGGCAGTTCTCTGGGGTGTGCTCCAGGAGTTGGTTGACCAGGTCGGTGACCGGCTTGCTCTCTTCTATCAGGTGGTAGTCATCCAGGATGATGAGGAAGAAGTCCGGGATGACCTCGTACATCTCGTTGACGATGGCCGTGGCCAGGGGGTAGACCGCGGTCTGGTCCAGGCGGCCCAGGGATTGGAGGGTGTGGAGCGCGTGCTTGCCGAAGGCTGGGAACTGGCGGCTCAGGGAGGCCAGGAGGTGGGTGGCGAAGACGCTCAGGTTGCGGTCCACGGGGGAGAGGGAGTACCAGCAGACCGGGATGGTGAGTTCGTGGGCGAAGTCCACGGCCAGGGTGGTCTTGCCGTAGCCGGCCCCGGCCGAGATGAGGATGAGTTTGCAGGAAAGGGCTTCGTGGAGGGCCTGGAGCAGGTGGGAGCGACGCAGCAGGTTGCGGGAACGCTGCGGGAGCAGGATGCGGGTGATCATCGGCGAGGTGTCCATGCTGCTCACACCCCCGCCCCGACGGAAGCCCCAGCCTTCGCCCGAGAAAAGGCGGCCCGGCAGGCCGCAGCCACCGGGCGCGCACCCCCAGGGCCCCAGGGGGTCCTACCCCATCGGGCCCTTGCCCAACGACCCTGCAGTGCCCTCCTCCGTGAAGCGATCAAAAGGCTTCTGGGACCGGCCTCATTATAAACGGGGCCTGCGCCCCTGTCAAGCCTGGCTGCGCCGAACCCGATCCGCGCGGCCGTGCGGTCCCCCTCCCAAGGGCTTGCCCCTCTCCACGCCGTCTGCTATAATGCCTGTGGGGGGCGACTGGACCTGTCCATCCCGAGGAGAGATGTGGGCAACCGCTGTCCCCAGTGCGGGCACGAGAACCCCATAGGCGTGAGGTACTGCGAGGCCTGCGCCGCGGCCTTGGCCAACCTCTGCCCCCGGTGCGGAACGGAGAACCCCCCGGGCTTCCGTTTCTGCGGCATCTGCGGCGTCAACCTCTTTGCCGCACGCCTGGAGCAGGCCACCCTCCAGGAACTGGAGCGCCTGCGCAGTTCCATCCCCGCCCATTTGGTAGAGCGCATCATCCAGGAAGCGCGCGCCGGCCGTGGGGAGCGCCGTACCGTCACCGTCCTCTTCGCCGACCTGACCGGCTTCACCTCCCTCTCCGAGAACCTGGACCCTGAGGAGGTGTTCCGCCTGCTGGATGCCTGCTTCCGCGCCTTCGTGGAGGTCATCTACCGCTTTGAAGGGACGGTGGATAAGTTCACCGGCGATGGCCTGATGGCCCTCTTCGGCGCGCCCCTGGCCCACGAGGACGACCCCGAGCGCGCCCTGCACGCGGCCCTGGGGATGCAGGCCGCGGTCCGGGAGTGCGGGCAGGACCTCGCCCGGCGGCTCGGGCGGCCCCTCGCCCTCCGCATCGGCCTGAACCTGGGTGAGGTGGTGGTGGGAGGGCTCGGCTCCGACCTGCGGCTGGACTACACCGCCGTGGGCGACACCGTGAACGTGGCCGCCCGCCTCCAGGAACTGGCCCACCCGGGGGAAGTCCTGGTTGCCCGGTCCGTGGCGGAGGCAGCCCATGCCGCCTTCACCTTTGAACCCCTGGGCCCGGTGGAGATCCGCGGCCGCCGAGAGCCGGTGGAAGCCTACCGCCTGGTGGGGCCCAGGGCCCGGCGCGGCCCCACGCGGGGCCTGCCGGGCGTCCTCACCCCTATGGTGGGCCGTGCCGAAGAACTGGAAACCCTCCTGGAAGCCATCCATGCCCTGGAGCGGGAGGGGCGTGGCCGCCTGGTCCTCGTCACCGGCGAGGCCGGCATCGGCAAATCCCGCCTCGTGGCCGAGGCCATGCGCCGCTTGGAAGGCCCCCGCATCCTGGTGGCGCAGGGCGCTTCCCTCTCCTTCACCCAGAACATCGGCTACTGGCTTGTGCAACAAGTCCTCCGGTCCCTGTTCCGCGTCCAGGAAGAGGTGGAGGAGTATCCCCTCCTGTGCGCGCGGGCCCGGGACCTGGTGGGCAGCGCGGCGGACGACCTGCTGCCCTACCTCCTCCACCTGATGGGGGTGGAGATCCGCGAGGAGGCCCTGGCGGAGCGGCTGGTCCACCTGGAGCCGGCTCACCTGCGGCAGCAGACCTTCCTGGCGGTGCGGGAGTTCCTGGCCCAGGTCGCCAGCCACCGCCCCCTCCTCCTCATCCTGGAGGACCTGCACTGGGTGGACCGGCCGTCCCTGGACCTCCTGCTCTTCCTCCTGGGGCTGACGCGGGATGCCCCCCTCGCCGTCCTCGGCCTCTCCCGCCCGGAGGGGGAGGCTGTCCAGCGCATCCGGGCCTGGGCAGAGGAGGCACGCGCCGCGCCCTTCGTGGAAGTGGCCCTTGACCGGCTCCCCCCCGCCGACTCCGACCGCCTGGCGGCCCAACTCCTGCAGACGCCGCGGGTCCCCCAGGTGGTGCGGGAATGGGTGGTGAAGCGGGCCGAGGGAAACCCCTTCTTCATGGAAGAACTGGTGCGCATGCTCATGGACCGCGGCCTCCTGCGCCAGGTGGGCGGGGAGTGGGTCTGGGCCGGGGGCGACATGGGCCAGGTGGAGGCCGTGCCGGCCACGCTGCAGGCCCTCATCGCCGCCCGCGTGGACAGCCTGGCCCCCACGCCACGGGAGGTGATCCAGGTCGCGGCCGTGGCTGGCCGCTCCTTTTCGCCGCGCCTTCTGGAGGAGGCCGTGCCCCAGGAGCGGCGAGGGGCCATCCGGCCGGCCCTGGTGGTCCTGGAGGAGCGGGGGCTGATCACCCCTGAGGAGGGAGGCGAGGGGGTGTTCGCCTTCCGCCACGGCCTGATCCGGGATACCGTCTACGGGACGCTCCTGCAGTCCACCCGCCAGGACCTGCACCGCCGCGTGGGGCAGGCCATAGAGGCCCTCTACCAGGCGCACCTGGAGGAGCAGGCAGAGGTCCTGGCCTACCACTTCAGCGAGGCGCGCCTGGCGGCCAAGGCCATCCCCTACCTCCTGGAGGCAGGCGGAAGGGCGGCAGCCCGGTTCGCCAACGAGGAAGCCATCCGGTTCTACACCCGCGCCCTGGAGTTCCTGGAGGAAGAAGGGGATGGCGCCGAGCACCGGGTGCGGGCCCACAGCGGCCTGGGCGACGTCCTGGGGTTCGTGGGGCAGTACGAAGCGGCAGTGCAGGAGTACCGCGCCGCCCTGGCCCTGGAGGAGGGGAAGGCGCGGCCGGCCGCCTCCCGCCGGATCGCGGACCTGAAGCGGCGCATCGCCCGCACCTACCTCCGCCAGGGGAACCAGGAGGAGGCCCTCCGGTGGCTCCAGCAGGCCCTGCGGGAACTGGACCTGGACCCCGGGGCCGCCATGGCGGTGGAGCGGGCGCGGGTCTACAACGACCTGGGGTGGCTCCACTTCCGCCGGGGCGAGATGCAGGAGGCCCTGGCCTGGACCACCCGCTGCCTGAGCATCGTGGAGGGCACGGACCACTACGGGGAACTGGCCGCGGCCTACAACCGCCTGGTGGGGATGTACTTCCGCCTGGGAGATTGGGAGCAAGCGCGGGACTACGCCCAGCGGGGCCTGCGCCTGCGCCAGCGGATGGGCGATACCTACGGCCTCGCCCTCTCCTACACGAACCTGGGTGGCCTGGCCATGTTCATGGGGGACTGGGACCAGGCCATCGCCCACAACCAGCGCAGCCTGGAACTGAAGGAACGCTTGGGGGATGTCCCTGGGCAGCGTTCCTCGTGCAGCAACCTGGGCCTCATCTACCTCCTGAAGGGCGCGTTCTCAGAGGCAGAGCGCTACCTCCAGCGCGCCCTGGACCTGGCCCAGGAGACCCGGGAGCACTGGGGGATCGCCCAGACCTTGGCCAACCTGGCCCGGCTGGACCTGGCCCGCGGCCAGCAGAAGCAGGCCTTGGACCGCCTGGCGGAGGCCGCCCGCCTGGCCGAGGAGGCGGGGGCTGTGGAGCAGCAGGCGGAACTGGCCTGGCTGCGCGCCGAAGCCCTCCTGGGCCTGGGACAGACGCAGGAAGCCCTGGACTGGGCCCAGCAGGCGGTCCAGATGGCCGAACGCACGGGCGACCCCTCCGAGCGGGGGGTGGCGCAGCGGGTGCTGGGCGCGGTCTGGGCCAGCCTGGGGGCGCTGGACCGGGCCGAGGAGGCCTTCCAGGCGAGCCTGGAGATCCTCACGGAGGCCCGCAACCGCTACGAACTGGGCCGGACCTACGGAGAACTGGGCCGCCTCCGCCGGAGGCAGGGCCTCCGGGACGAGGCGCGGGACAACCTGGAGAAGGCCCTGGCCATCTTCCGCCACCTGGGAGCCGCCCACGACGAACGGGTGGTGAGCGAGGAGCTCCTGGCCCTGCCGTCCGCCACGGCGCACGGCCCTGCCCCCTCAGCCGAACAGGGGGAGGGGCGCGGCTGAGCGCTCTCAAGCATCCCCGCAAGCCCTGCGGAAAAGGTGGCCCTATGGCGAGCACCGCTCAGAGCCTCCCTCCCCTCCGTGCCCGCGAGGACGTGGACGCGCTCTTCGCACGGCTGGCCCCCGACCCGGCCTGGTCCTTCGCCCACTGTACCCCCCGGGAGACGACGCGCCTCACCCACGGCTACCACCGCTACCCGGCCAAGTTCATCCCTCAGTTGGTGGACCGCCTGCTGGACGAGTACCTCCCCAGGGCGTCCGACGCCTGCGTCAACGACCCCTTCATGGGCAGCGGCACGACCCTGGTCTGCGCCGTGGAGCGCGGCTACCGGGCCACGGGCACGGACGTCAACGAGGTAGCCTGCCTCATCGCGCGGGCCAAGGCCACTCCCCTCCATCCGCAGAGGCTTCAGGCGTTCCTCGCCGGGTGGACAGAGGAGGTGGAGGCCGCGCTTGCGGGGAGGGGGCCCGCCCAGGCCGAAGGCGAGGCCCCCGCGCCAGGGCCGCCCATCCCGGCCCACGAGCGCCTGGACTACTGGTTCCCCCCGCAGCAGAAGCGCGACCTGGGGGTCATCCTGGGGGCCATCCGCCGGGTGGAGGACGAGGACCTCCAGACCTTCCTCCTCTGCTGCTTCAGCCACATCCTCAAGAACTGCTCCCTGTGGGCCGCGGGCAGCACCAAGCCCACCCGCTCCCGGACCAAGCGCCCGGCCGAAGCCTGGCCGACCTTCCTGCGCCACCTGCAGCGCATGGTCCGGCGCAACGCGGCCTTCTGGGCCGTCGTGCCACCGAAGGTGCGGGCGGCTCCCCACACCTACGTGGACATCCGCTGCCAGGACGCACGCCGCCAGCCCTGGCCCGATGCCTCGGCCGACATCCTCATCACGTCCTCGCCCTATGTGACCTCCTATGAGTACGCCGACCTACACCAACTGACGGCCCTGTGGCTTTCGGTGGTGCAGGACCTCCGGGCCTTCCGCGCCAAGTTCATCGGCACCGGCTCGCCTCTGGTGGAACGGCCTCTCTGCATCCGGTCCCCCCTGGGCCAGGCCACCGCCCGCGCCCTGTGGGCGCGGGACGAGAGGCTGGGGCTCGCCGTGGGGCACTTCTTCATGGACATGGAGGAGACCTTCCGAGAGGCCTGGCGCATCCTCAAGCCAGGGGCGCGGGCCTGCTACGTCATCGGCAACACGCGCCTCAAGGGGGTGGACGTCCTCAACGCCCAGGTGTTCGCCGAAGGGCTTCTTCTGGCCGGCTTCTCCTTGGAGCGGGTCATCCTGCGGGAGATCCCCAGCAAAATCCTCCCGCAGACGCGGGATCCCCGGACCGGGCGCTTCACCTCGCCCCGGAACGCCCACTTCCACGCCTACCCGGTGGAGTACATCGTGGTGGCGAGGAAGGGTCCTTGAGGGGTGGACCACAATAAAAAATTCCGTTTTCGGCCGTGCAGGTCACGGTTGCAGTCTCATACGTAGGGGCGCACGGCCGTGCGCCCCTACCCAGGATTACATATCGTCAAGAACCACCGTGGCGTAGTACTGAGGGCCCTCCCGGGGTCACGGCGGAAGGGCCCCCATCCTGCCCCTGCCGCCTGCGGCGCCCCCTACTCTTCAGCGCGGAAGTGGTCCCAGCCCGCGCCTTTCAAAGGGACCTCGCGGCCGTCCTCCAAGCGGAGCCAGCGGCCTGCCTCCTCGGGCAGGACCTCGCCCACGCAGGTGACCGGCACCCCTGTGGCTTCCTGCACCGTCGCGGCCAGGGCCGCGCCTGCCCCGGGGGGCGCGGTGAAGCAGAGTTCGTAATCCTCGCCCCCGCTCAGGGCCCACTGCCAGGCCTGGTTCCCGGTCCGCGCGGCTACCTGGCGGGCCTCAGGGGAGATGGGCAGGCGTTCGGCCCACAGGCGCACTCCCACACGGCTCTTCTCGCAGATGTGCCCCATGTCGCTGCTCAGACCATCGCTCAGGTCTATCATCGCCGTGGCCTGGCGGCTGCGGGCGATGATCTGTCCTTCCCGCACCCGAGGCGTAGGGGTCAGGTGCGCGTCCAGGAGGAGCCTCCTCACCGCTCCTTCCACGGGGAGGTCTGGCTGGAGGAGCAGCGACAAGCCGGCTGCCGAGTTCCCCAGGAAGCCAGTGACCCACACTTCGTCGCCCGGACGTGCTCCAGAGCGGAGGAGCAGGTGCTCCCGGGGCACCCGACCCAGCAGGAACAGGTCCACGGCGAGAGGGCCTGCGGTCTTGGACATGTTCCCTCCGACGATGTCCGCGCCGTATCGGCTGGCTTCTTCCCCCAGCCCGTCGTAGAGGGCGTCCACCCAATCCACCTCTGTATCGGGCGGAAGGACCAAAGAGATGAGGAAGTGGAGGGGTTCGCCCCCCTTGGCTGCGATGTCGCTCAGGTTGATGGCTGCTACCTTGCGCCCCAGTTGGAACGGGGTCATGGAGCCGCGCAGGAAGTGCACCCCTTCTACCTGGATGTCGCAGGTGGCAAGGAGGTAGAACCTCTCATCCTGCTCCAGGACGGCCACATCGTCGCCCACGCCAACGTAGACGTCTGGACGATAGGGAGGCAGCCGCTGGGCCACCCGACGGATGAGGGGGAATTCCCCCAGGGAAGAAACCTTCATGTCCTGCGCTCCTCCTGGGTTGCCTTGGCTTCTTTCACCAAGGCCAACAACCCCCTC
>DAOTYM010000152.1:0-8606 GCA_034434775.1 Anaerolineae bacterium
AAGCTCGACAAAAACAGGTGCCAGCCTCCCCCGGGCTCTATCCACCAGGGTTGGCTGGCTTCACCGCGCACCTTTCATGGCCTCACCCCCTTTCCTTGCGCGCTGAACACGGACCCCGAGACGACGGCCGATCCTCGGAGGAAGGACGACAAAGTGTGTTGCGAGGGATAGTGGCCTATTTTAATTATAAGGGCTAAGAGAGGGTTTGTCAAGCACGAGCGCGGGGCTTCATTACATACAAATGGATGGGAGACGCCCTCAGTGTGGACGGGAAGGTGCTGCGGGGGAGTCAGCGGGAGGGAGAGGGGGGCTTCAGAGGTCCCGGCGGCAGTGGGGCAGCAGGTAATGGATGAGGAAGGGGCAGCGGTGTTGGCGCCAGCGCTTGCCGGAAACGTCGCCCCCGTTTATAATGCCCTGACACTCTTTCTTGTGGAGGGGCGTGTGCAGAGGCGTGTCCTCATGCGGCTTGGCGATATCCTGGCGACGGGCCCCCGGTGGCAGGCCCGGGCCATCGCGGGCGGGCTGGTGGTGCTGGCCGCGCTGACGGTGGGCCTGTACGTCGCCCTCCTCTCGCCCCTCTACGCCCTGGCCCTGGCGGCGGCCGCCGCCGGCGGCCTCCTCATGCTGCAGAGCACCCAGTGGGGCTTCTTCGGCGTCATCGCCGTCATCTGCCTCATCCCCTTCGGCGCGCTCCCCATAGACATCGGCTTCCGCCCCACCTTCCTGGACGTGGTCCTGGTGGTCCTCTTCTTCGTCTGGGTCTCCCGCATCGTCACCCGGACCCACGGCCCCCTGGTCCTCACGCCGCCGGGGTGGCCGCTCCTCCTCTTCATGCTCCTGGCGGTGGCGGCCTTCGTGGCCGGACTGGCCCACTCCCGGCCCACGGCCACCGTCCTGCGCCACTACGTGGAAATCCTCATGGCCCTGGCCATCTTCTATGTCGTGGTCAACAGCGTCCGCACCCGGGAGCACCTGCGCCAGATCGGCTGGGTCCTCTTCGGCTGCGGGGCCCTGCAGGGGATCCTCGCCGTCGTCCTCTACTACCTGCCCAGCGAATGGACCATCCGCCTCCTCTCCGCCCTGGGGCGGTTCGGCTACCCCACGGGGTCTGCCGTCCTGCGCTACATTGAGGACAACCCCGAACTCCCCCTGCGGGCCACGGGGACCTGCATCGGCCCCAACACCCTGGGCGGGCTCCTCATCCTGGTGCTCGGGTTCGCCGTCCCCCAGATGCTGGCCCGCAAGCCCATCGTCCCGCGGTGGATGTCGGTGCCGGCGGTGGCGGTCATGGGCCTGGCCCTCTACCTGACCTACTCCCGCACGGCCCTGGTGGGCCTGGCCGCGGCGGCGTTCGTGCTGGGGGTCCTGCGCTACCGGCGGCTGCTTCTGGTCCTCATCCTCGGCGGCCTCCTCCTGCTCCTCCTGCCGCAGGCCCAGTACTACGTGGTCCGCCTGGTGGAGGGGCTCCAGTTCGCGGACCGGGCCAACCAGATGCGCCTGGGCGAGTATAAGGACGCCTTCATCCTCATCTCCCGCCACCCGTGGCTGGGGGTGGGGTTTGCCGGCACGCCGGAGATAGATACCTACGTCAGCGTGGCCAGCATTTACCTCCTCATCGCCGAGCAGATGGGCCTGGTGGGGCTGGGGGCCTTCCTCCTCACCATGGCCGTCCTCTTCGGCTTCCTGTGGACGCGGCGCCGAGCCATAGAGGCAGACCGGGAACTGGATGGCATCTTCCTGGGGGCGGCCATGGGCCTGGTGGGCGCGCTGGCCGGCGGCCTCTTTGACCACTACTACTTCAACATGGACTTCCCCAGCACGGTGACCTTCTTCTGGTTCTTCGCCGGGCTCACCGTGGCCTGCGCGCTGGTGGCTTCGCAGGCAGGGGCGGCCGCGCCTTCGGGCGCGGAGGCGCGCCCGACGTGACCTGGCGTGGGAGGGAGGTGTGGAGGAACGCCCTCCTCTCCGGCGGGAGGCCCTGGAGCGGGCGCTGGCCTCCCGCACCGTGGGCCGGACCCTGTACTGGTACGAGGCCGTGGACTCCACCAACACGGCCCTCCTGGCCCTGGCTGCAGAGGGCGCGCCGGACGGGGCCGTGGCCGTGGCTGAGTACCAGACCGGTGGGCGCGGCCGCGGGGCGCGGCGCTGGTGGGCCCCGCCCCGCACCTGCCTCCTCTTCTCCATCCTCTTCCGGCCGGCCTTCCCCCTCCCCCCTGCCCAGAGCCACCAACTGACCATGCTGTCTTCCCTGGCGGTCTGCGACGCCGTGGCGGAGGTGACGGGGCTTCGGCTCGCCCTCAAGTGGCCCAACGACCTCCTCTTGGAGGGGCGGAAGGTGGGCGGCATCCTCACGGAAGGGGCCTTCGTCGGTGGACGCCTGGCCCACGCCGTGGTTGGGGTGGGCCTGAACGTGAACGTGGACTTCGCCACGGGGCCGGAGGGCGCGGACGGGCGGGAACTGGCGCACCTGGCTGGAGAGGCCACCAGCCTGATGCACCACCTGGGGCGGCCGGTGGACCGCACCGCGCTCCTGCAGGCCATCTTGGAGCGGGTGGACGACCGCTACAGGCGCTTAGCGGAGGGGGAACGGTTCCACGGGGAGTGGAGCCGCCGCCTGGCGACCCTGGGGCAGAGGGTGCGGGTGCAGACGGGGACGGAAACGCTCCTCGGCGTGGCGGAGGCGGTGGATGAGGGCGGCGCGCTCCTCCTGCGCGGGGAGGACGGCCGCCTCCGCCGCATCCTGGCGGGGGACGTGACGCAGTTGCGCTCGGTGTGACGGCTCTCTGGAAGGAGGTGGCGCCATGAAAGCGTGGGTGTTGCAAGGGGCCGGCTCCCTGGAACTGGTGGACGTGCCGCAGCCGGAGCCGGAGGCCGGCCAGGTCCTCATCGCCGTGGACTACTGCGGCATCTGCGGCTCGGACCTGGAGGCCTACGAACTGGGGATGTACGAGCCGGGCATGGTCGTCGGCCACGAGTTCGCCGGACACATCGCCGCCGTGGGCCCGGGCGTGCAGGGGTGGGAGGTGGGGACGCCCGTGAGCGTGAGCGACGCCATCCCCTGCATGGCCTGCCGCATGTGCCGCCGCGGCGCGCTCACCCAGTGCGAATCCCTCGTCATGATCGGCGTGACGGTGCCCGGGGCCCTGGCCGAGTACGTGGCGGTGCCTGTGGAGGGGGTGTACCGCCTCCCCAAGGGCCTGGACACGCGCCGGGCGGCCCTGGCCGAGCCCCTCTCCATCGCCCTCCATGCCGTGAACCGTTCGTCCCTGCGGCCGGGGGACCGGGCCCTGGTGCTGGGCGCGGGCCCTATCGGTCTCCTGGTGCTGCAGGCGGCGCGCCTGGCCGGCGCGCTGGAGGTCTACGTGGTGGAGCCCAACCCCGCCCGGGCAGCCCTGGCGGCGCGGTTGGGCGCGGCGGAGGTCCTGGACCCCACCCGGACGAACCTGGCGGTGCGCCTCGGGCAGTTGACCGGCGGCACGGGCGTGGAGGTCGCTTTCGTCTGCACGGGGGCGGCGGCCGCCTTTGAGGAGGCAGTGACCCTGGTGGGCAAGGGCGGCCAGATCGTCATGGTGGGCCTGGCCCCAGAGCCAGCCGCGGGGGACCTGATGACCCTGGTCCTGCACGAACTGGACGTGCGCGGGGCCTACCTGGGCCACGGGGAGTTCGCCCAGGCCCTGGCCTTCATCGCCCAGGGCCGGGTGGACGTGGAAAGCCTCATCAGCCGGGAGGTGCCCCTGGAGCGGGCCCTGGAGGACGGCTTCGCCTACCTCCTCAGCGGCGCGCCGGAGGCGGCGAAGGTCCTGGTGCGGGTGCGGGACTGAAGCCCTCTCTGGAGGAGATGACGGTGCTCGGCTCGCTGCGCGCGGCCCTCCAGCGGTACTCCCGCCCCTACCGCCTGTCGCTGGCGGTGGCGCTCTTTTTCTTCACCAGCATGCACCTCCTGACCGCGCCCCTGCCCCTCTACGTAGCCCACCTGGGCGGGAACGCGGTGGCCGTGGGCCTCGTCTCGGGCCTGTTCGCTGGGTCCGCGCTCCTCTCCCGCGTCCCGGTGGGGTGGCTGGCCGACCGGACCCGCCGCTGGTGGCTACTCCTGGCAGGGTGCGGCATCTACGTCCTGGCCTCGCTGGGGTACCTGGTGGCGCGGTCGGTGCCAGCGGTGCTCGCCCTGCGCGTCTTCCACGGCGTGGGCATCTCCCTCTTCACCACCGGGTACACGGCTCTAGCCGCCGACCTCTCTCCGGCGGACCGACGGGGGGAAGCCCTGGGGCTCGCGGGCACGGCTGGCCCCCTCACCCTCCTCTTCGCCCCGGCCCTGGGCGACGGGGTACGGCTGGCCTTCGGCTTCGGGCCCGCCTTCCTGCTGGCCGCGGTGGCCGCCTTGGGGGGCCTGGGCCTCCTGGCGCTCCTGCCGCGCCACTCCGGCCACGCCCCTTCGTCCCCCGCCTCTCGGGTGGTGTCCCGTGGGCTGCGCCTTCAGGACGTCCCCTGGGGCGCGGTCCTGGGCCTCGCGGCCTGCGGCAGCGCCTTCTCCGCCCTCTACGCCTTCATGCCTGCCTTCGCTGTGGAGCGGAACCAGGTGACGGCGGCCCCCTTCTTCGCCGCCTTCTCCCTGGCCCTGATCGGGGCGCGGGTCTTCCTCGGGGCGGGGTCTGACCGCTGGGGACGTCAGGCGGTCGTCCTCCCCTCCCTGGCGGCGATGGCCCTTGCCCTCTGGGTGGTGGCCACCACCCAGAACTGGATGTGGATGGTCGCCGCGGGCCTCCTGGCCGGCGCGGGACAGGGCGCGGCGCGGGCGGCCCTGGAAGCCGCAGCCGTGGACGGGGCCGATGCCGCGCGGCGGGGGTGGGCCGTCAACGCCGCCTGGCTCGGGTTTGACCTGGGCATTGCTGTGGGGTCGGTGGCCTGGGGCCCGGTGGCCGAGGCCCTGGGGTACGGCCCCATGTTCGGGGTGGCCGGGGCGGTGGGGTTCCTGCTCGCGGGGGTGCTCGCGCTGGGCCCCCGGCGGTAGCGCCGGAGGCCGGGAGGCAGCGGGACCGCAACGCCGCCCTCTTTGACAGCGGGCCCCCTTTTGTGGTACGATGCCCTTGCGGTGGCCCCATCGCCACCGCCTGGTCCCGCGGGACGGCGCAGGGCTGGGGCCTTTGCGCCGGCGGGTTGGGGGTGGCGGCTTCGCTCGCCACCCCTTGCCACCTATCGCCCTTCCAGAAGCGCAACCCATGGGAAGCCTTCTTTCCACCACGGTGAGAGAACGTCCATTGAAGGCGGTGGTCCTGGCGGCGGGGGAAGGGACGCGCCTCAGGCCCCTCACCTGGGAGCAGCCCAAGCCCATGCTCCCCATCGGCGGGCGCCCGCTCCTGGCCCACACCCTGGAGTGGCTCCGCCGCCACGGGGTGGAGGAGGTGGCCATCAACCTCCACCACCTGCCCCACGTGGTCATGGAGGCCTTCGGCGACGGACGGGCCTTCGGCCTCCACATCCGCTACTCGGTGGAGGAGGAACTCCTGGGCACGGCCGGGGCCCTGAGCCGCTTCCTGGACTTCTTTGACGCGCGCCCCTTCTACGTGGTCTACGGCGACCTCCTCACCGCGGTGGACCTGGGAGACCTCTTCCGCTTCCACCGGGAGAAGAGGGGCGTGGCCACCGTGGCCCTGTACCGGGTCCCCAACCCCGCCGAGTGCGGCCTGGTGGACGTGGACGAGGCAGGGCGCATCCGCCGCTTCGTAGAGAAGCCCCCTCCGGAAGAGGTCTTCACCGACTTGGCCAACGCCGGCATCTACGTCCTGGAGCCGCAGGTCCTCCGCTACATCCCGCAGGGCCAGTTCTGCGACTTCGGCCGGGATGTCTTCCCGCGGCTCCTGGCGGCGGGGGAGCGGCTCTTCGGCTATCCCATCCGCCAGTACCTCTTGGACATCGGCACGCTGGAGAAATACCGCCAGGCCCAGGAAGACTGGGCCGCGGGGAGGGTGCGATGATCATCACCCAGACGCCCATCCGCATCAGCCTGGCCGGGGGCGGCACCGACTTCCCGGAATTCTTCCGGCGGGAGGAGGGGTGCGTCCTCTCCTCAGCCATAGACAAGTACGTCTTCGTCATCATCAAGGCCCGCTTTGACGATAAAATCCGCGTCGGCTACACCCGCACCGAAATGGTGGACCGCGTGGACGAGGTCCAGCACGAACTGGTGCGGGAGGCGTTGCGCCTGACCGGCATCACCAAGGGGGTGGAGATCTCCACCATGGCCGACATCCCGGCCCAGGGCTCGGGCCTGGGGTCCTCCAGCGCGGTGACCGTGGGCCTCCTCAACGCCATGTACGTCTACACCCGCCGCATGCAGACAGCGGAGACCCTGGCCCGGGAGGCCTGCCGGATTGAGATTGACATCCTCGGCAAGCCCATCGGCATCCAGGACCAGTACATCGCCGCCTATGGCGGCCTGCGCTTCCTCCGCTTCCACACCGACGGCTCGGTGACGGCGGAGGAACTGGACCTGGACCCGGACGTGAAGCGCCGCCTGAACCAGAACCTGATGCTCTTCTGGACCGGCATCCAGCGCAACGCCAGCGACATCCTGGCGGAGCAGAAGGCACAGATGGACGACCACATGCCCTACCTGCGGGAGGTGAAGGCCCTGGCCCTGGAGGCGCGGGAATGCCTCCTGGCGGGCGAGATAGATGAACTGGGCCGCATCCTGCACCGCAACTGGGAACTCAAGAAGCGCTTCGCCAGCAGGATCACCAACCCCCAGATAGACGATATGTACGCCACCGCCCTGAGGGCCGGGGCCCTGGGCGGCAAGATCGCGGGCGCGGGAGGGGGCGGCTTCCTCCTGCTCTATTGCCCGCGGGAGCGGCAGGCCGACGTGCGCGCCGCCCTGCACGGCTTCCGCGAACTCCCCTTCCACCTGGAGTCCGACGGCACCAAGGTCATCTTCAACATCCGCCGCTAGCGCGCGGAGGCGATCCACGAATTGCCCTGGCTTGCGGCCCCCTCCCTCTCCACGCGCGGAGAAGGAGGGGAAGGGTAGGGGCGATCCATAAATCGCCCCTACACACCTCTGCCACCTGCAGCGGCGCCTCTTCCTTCTGTACGCTGTACAGAGCGGGGAGGGGCTGGAGAATGAGAAGAGGTCCGTAGACAGGGCTGACTCGTTTTTACAAAGGGAAGACCTTAACGGCTCTTCCGGACGCTAGATGGCACGCCAGGAGGCGTGCCCTACGGTCTGTCACAACGGAAGGCTGTCAGAGTTCTGTAAGAATGAGTCATCCCCGGGTCCGTGGAACGCGATAGTTGACGTGGCGCAAAATCTGGTGTATGATATCTGTAGATAGGTCCTTTTCTGCGGCGTTGCCCTCTGGGAAGCGTCCTCACCATTGACCCATAAGCCATAAGGAGGCAAAAGATGAAAGGTCAGGACAAGATCATTGAGACCCTGAACTCCCTGCTGGCGGACGAACTGACGGCCATCAACCAGTACATGGTCCACGCCGAGATGTGCGAGAACTGGGGCTACGAGCGGCTGGGCAAGGCGGTCCAGGAGCGGGCCATCACCGAGATGCGCCACGCCGAGAAACTCATCGCCCGCATCCTCTTCCTGGAAGGCAGGCCCATCGTCAGCAACCTGCGCCCCATGCACATCGGCGCGGAGGTGGAGGCCCAACTCAAGAACGACTGGCAGGCGGAGCGGGATGCCATCACCGCCTACAACGAGGGCATCCGCCTGGCTGCCGAACTGGGCGACCACGGCACCAAGGAACTCCTGGACTCCATCCTGTTGGATGAAGAGGGCCACATTGACTGGATTGAGGCCCAACTGGACCAGATCGCGCAGATGGGCATCCAGCTCTACCTCTCGGGGCAAGTGGGTTGATCCCCGCAGGCAGCCGGGCCGGGGCGGATATCCTGCCCTTGGCCGGCCCGAGGGCGTTCCGCCCAAGAGGGGCCGCACCAGCGGAGACGGTCATCCGAGGTTTCCGCCTGGTGCGGCCTTGCTCTTTTCCCGGACCCCAGGGCAACCTCTAGGAGGGGCGTGGGATGGCCGATGTAGTGGAGTACACCATCTACGGCGACGACCTGCAGTTCGTGGAGATCGCCCTGGACCCCGGCGAGTCGGTGCGGGCCGAGGCCGGGGCCATGATGTACATGGACCAGGGCATCCAGATGGAGACGACCACGGGCGGCGGCCTGATGAAGGGCCTCAAGCGCATCGTCACCGGCGAGAGTTTCTTCATCACGAACTTCATCAACAGGGCCAACGTCACACAGCGGGTGGCCTTCGGCGCGCCCTACCCGGGCAAGATCGTCCCCCTGAACCTGGCCGAACTGGGGGGCCGGATCCTCTGCCAGAAGGATTCCTTCCTCTGCGCGGCCGGCGGCACCGAGATAGAGGTCGCGTTCACCAAGCGGCTGGGCGCGGGGCTCTTCGGCGGCGAGGGATTCATCCTCCAGCGGCTGGAGGGGGACGGCCTGGCCTTCGCCCACGCCGGCGGGACGGTTCACCGGCGGGACCTGGGCCCCGGGGAGACGCTGCGGGTGGATACCGGGTGCCTCGTGGCCTTCGCGCCCAGCGTGGACTACGACATCCAGTTCGTGGGCGGCTTCAAGAACGC
>DAOTYM010000153.1:0-5261 GCA_034434775.1 Anaerolineae bacterium
CCCCCACCGCCACGCCCACCACGGGCTCCATCGCTGGCCTCGTCTACGCCGACCTGAACCTGAACGGCACGCCCGAGCCAGGGGAGGAACTCTCCGGCGTCCTCATCACCGTGCGCCGGGTGGACGGCACGGGCACCACACGCGTCACCACCACCGGCCCCGACGGCCGCTACGAGGTGCGGGACCTCCTGCCCGGCCTGCACCGCGTGGAGGAGACGGACCCCCGGTGGTACTACTCCCTCTCGGCCAACAGCCTGGTGGTCATGGTGGTGGCCAACGCCACGGCCGAGGCCAACTTCGTGGACTACCCGGCCCGGCGGACCTGGCTTCCCCTCACCCTGAAGGGGCCGGGATCGTAGGGCAGGGCGCGCTGGGCCGCCAGCGAATGGGGGGCTGCGCAGGCGCCAGGGGGAGGGGGTGATTCATGAGTGGCCCCACCCCATCGGTGCTACTTTCGTGCCGAGCCTTGTAGGGGCGCACGGCCGTGCGCCCCTACTCCACTCATCCCCCCTTTTTTCCCTGTTCCGCGTGGCCTGTGATATACTTACTTACGATGATGACAACGGCCGCGCGCCGACGGACGAGAAAGGGATGCTGGTGACAGAGACTTCCGAAACCCACACCGCCACCCGAGAGAAGAACCGGGCTGCCCTGACCTCCGTGCTGGCGGCTGTGCTCCTGACCAGCCTGAAACTGGCCGTGGGGCTCCTGACCGGCAGCCTGGGCATCCTGGCGGAGGCGGCCCACTCCGGGCTGGACCTGGCGGCTGCTCTGATGACGTTCTTCGCCGTGCGCATCGCCGGCAAGCCGCCGGACGCCCACCACACCTACGGCCACGGCAAGGTGGAGAACCTCTCCGCCCTCTTTGAGACCCTGCTCCTCCTGGCCACTTGCGTCTGGATCATCTACGAGGCCATCCAGAGGCTGTTCTTCAAGGCGGTGGAAGTGGAGGCCAGCGTCTGGGGCTTCGTGGTGATGGCCATCTCCATCACGGTGGATGTCAACAGGTCCCGGATGCTCTCCCGGGCGGCCCGCAAACACAGGAGCCAGGCCCTGGAGGCCGATGCCCTGCACTTCGCCACTGATGTCTGGTCGTCCAGCGTGGTCATCTTGGGCCTGGGGGGCGTCTGGCTGGCGGAGCACCTGGGGCCGCGGTGGGCCTTCCTCATCCACACCGACGCCATCGCCGCGCTGGTGGTGGCGACCATCGTCGTGGGGGTCTCCTTCCAACTGGGAAAGCGGGCGGTGATGGCCTTGATAGATACCGCCCCCCGCGGCCTGCAGGAGCGGGTGCAACAGGTGGCCGAAGGCGTGCCGGGCGTGGAGGCAGTGACCCACATCCGCATGCGGGAGGTCGGCCCGGTCGTCTTCCTGGACCTGACGGCCACGGTGGACCGCTCCAAGTCTCTGGAGGAGGCCCACCGCATCGCCGCCCAGGTGGAGGACGAGGTGCGCGCCGCTGTGCCGGGGAGCGATGTGGTGGTCCACATTGACCCCGGGCGGATGGTGGGCGAGACCCTGGAACAGGCCCTCAGCGCGCTGGCCGCGCAACTGGGCCTGCGCCTGCACAACATGCACGCCCACCAGGACGCCGAGGGCGTCCACCTGGACCTGCACGCCGAGTTGGACGAGCGCCTCACCCTGCGGGAGGCGCGTGAACTCCTGGAGGAATTTGAAGCGCGGGTGCGGGAGGAGATCCCCTCTGTGCGCAGCGTCAACGCCCACCTGGAGCCGCGCCACGCCCCTGTCTTGGCCGATCAGGCCACGGCCGGAAGGCAGGCCCAGGTGGAAGAGGCCCTCCGGGAGGTGCTGGCCCACACCGAAGGGCTGCACTCTTGGCACGGCCTGCAGGTCCGCCAGGCCGCCGACGGCCTGGACGTGGTGGTCCACTGCCTGGCAGACCCCCACATCAGCGTGGCCACGGCCCACCGCTTGGCCGACCAGGTGGAACGGGGCCTGCGGGAACGGGTGCCTGGCCTGGGCCAGGTCCTCGTGCACGTGGAGGAGAAGCGCTGAGGGCCGGAGGCGCCCCTACTCCCCCAGGATCTGCACCACCAGTTCCCGGCGCCGGGGGTGGGTGTCAAAATCTATGAAGACGACCTGCTGCCAGGTCCCCAAGGTCAGCCGCCCCTCCACAAAGGGGATGGTGATGGAGCACCCCATCAGGGCCGAGCGGATGTGGCTGTGGCCGTTGTCGTCGCCCCAGCGCTTGTGGTGCTCGTAATCCCGGTTCGGAGGGACGATCGCGTCCAGCACCCGCTTTAAGTCCGCCACGGCCCCGGGCTCGTACTCAATGGTGGTCAGGCCGCAGGTGGACC
Organism: Anaerolineae bacterium; assembly: GCA_034434775.1. GTDB lineage: Bacteria > Chloroflexota > Anaerolineae > DTPP01 > DTPP01 > DAOTYM01. The sequence goes on from DAOTYM010000153.1 coordinate 2,319, forward strand.
CCGGCGTGAAGACGGTGACGATGCCGTTGCGGAGCCCGGAGCGCTGCACGGCCTGGGCCACCTCGTGGGTGATGTCTATCGTGTCGGCATGGCCCTGGGTCCGCAGGGCGATCTTCTCGGTCTTGACCACAGGCTCCCCCTTCCAAGTCCCAGGAAGCGATCAGCGAGCAGCCGTCAGCGTCAGCCGTGAGACGTCGGTCCTCACCTCAGCGGCCCTGCCGCGACCTCGGGGTCAGTAGGCGCCGCTCCGTTTGAGGACCACGCCGATGGTCTTCCAGAGGATCTGCAGGTCCAGAAGCGGCGAGTAGTGCTGGATGTAGTAGAGGTCGTCCTCAGTGTGGAGGTGCATCAGCCGCTCGGAGCGGCCGCTGATCTGCCACCAGCCGGTGATGCCCGGCGGGACGGCGAAGCGCTTCCGCTGCCAGGCCTCGTACTGCTCCACCAGCCAGGGGAGTTCCGGCCGCGGCCCCACCAGGCTCATCTCCCCCTTCAGCACGTTGATCAGTTGCGGCAGTTCGTCCAGGCTGGTGCGGCGGATGAAGCGCCCCACCCGCGTGACCCGGGGGTCGTCGGGCACCTTGTGGATGACCTTGCCATCCTCGGTGTAGCGCAGGACCTCGTGCTGGCGCTTCTCCGCGTCGGGGACCATGGAGCGGAACTTGTACATCCAGAAGAGCGCGCCGTTCTCCCCCACCCGCTGCTGCTTGAAGATGACCGGGCCGCCAGGGCTATCCAGTTTGATGGCGATGGCGATGACCGCCATGACCGGTAGGCAGACGATCAGGAGGAGGGTGGAGAGGACCAGGTCAAAGGCCCGCTTGACCAGGCGGTTGAAGCCGTCAATGGCTGGGTCCCGCAGGCCGATGAGGGGCATGCCGTCAAAGTCCTCAATGGTGGCGCGGAAGAAGGCCAGGTCAAAGAAGTCGGGGACCACCCGCACCTGGACCGGGCACTCGCCCAGTTCCAGGACGAGGCGGGCCAGCGCCTGGTGAGCCCGCAGCGGCAGGGCCACCACCACCTGGTGCACCCCCTGCTCCTGCACCACCCGCTTCGCGTCGGCCAGGGTGCCCAGCACCGGGGCACCGTGGAAGACCTGCCCCTGCTTGGCCGGGTCGTCGTCCAGGTAGCCCACCAGGTCCAGGCCGGCCCAACTCCGTTTGCGCACCCGCTCGCCCACCTCCTGGCCCACCTTGCCCGCGCCGATGACGAGGACCCGCTCTTCCCCATGCCGCCGCTCCCCCGCCAGGCGGATGGCCGCCCGGAGCAGGACGCGGAACCCCAGGAGCATGGCCCCGTCCAGGAGGGCGAAGTAGGCGAACAGGAGCCGGGAGACCTCGCGGTAGGTCAGGTAGAGCGCCCCGGCGAGGACCAACACGCTGAAGCCGATGGCCACCACCAGCCGCTGGAACTCGTCCACGGCGCGGAGGTTCTTGCGGTCGTCGTACACGGAGAGGAGCAGGAAGACGACGGCCCAGATGGCGAAGGCCAGGGCGTACACCCCGGCGGGGAGTTGCACGAGGCGCGGCGAGAGGGGCTGGCCGAAGGGCAGGTACAGCCGGAACTGGGTCGCCAGGAAGAGGGCGATCAGCGTCAGCGAGAGGTCGGAGACCATCAGGTATAAGGTGTAGTTCGTCCCGTTCTTGCGGCGCATCCTTCCGCCTCCTTGCCCAGGTAGAGGCCGGTGGCCCCCTATGCCTGGGCCTCCCCCAGGAGCCGGCGGAACAGGGCCTCGTAGGCGTCCGTAACTCGCTCCCAAGAGTAGTGACAGGCCACCCGCTCCGCCGCGGCCTCCCGGAGGGCCATGATCCGCGCCGGCGAGGCCAGGAGGTCCCGGAGGACCTCGGCCAGGGAGGCCCCTCCCACCCGGCCGTCGTAACTCAGGCCGGCGTCACCCACCGTCTCCAGGTTTTCCGGCGTGTTGTGGACCACCACGCAGTTCCCCACCGCCATGGCTTCCAGCAGGGCCGGGTGCGTTCCGCCGACGCCGGAGGTCTCCACGAAGATCAGGGCGTTGGAGAGGAGTTCGTGGTACCCCTCCCCGAAGACGTAGCCGGTGAAGACGATGCGGTCGCTGGCGTGGGCCCGCAGCGCAGCGATGTACTCCTCGGCGTAGGGGGCATCCCCCACGATGACGCATTTGAGGTAGGGCGGGTCCAGCCGCTCAAAGGCCTCCACCAGGTGGTGGGCGCAGTTCTCCGGCACCAGCCGACCGACGAACAGGATGTAGCGGTCCTTCTCCAGGTTGAAGCGGGCAAGGTAAGGCCCCGGCGGCCGGCGCGGCACCTCCGCGCCGTAGGCGATGTAGGTGGAGTCGGCCCCGTAGCGGTCTTTGTAGTACTGCTGAACGACGCGCGAGTCGGTGACGATGGCCGTGGGCAGTTTGGTGGCCAGGTATTCCGCAAACTGGATGTACCGCTTGGCCAACTTCGGCCACTTCTCCCGCTTCCAGTCCAGGCCGTCCACGTTGAGGACCGTTTTCTGGCCCACCAGACGGGGGATCCAGGTGACGGGGCTGTTGCCGGCGATGAAGTAGAGGGCGATGTCGTACCGCTGCCCCAGCGCGTGGAGCGAAGAGAGGAAGGCGTGGACGATGGTGTCCAGGTACTTGTTGCGGATGGTGGGCAGTTTGACCAGCCGCATCCCCTTGTAGTAGGGTTCGGCGTAGGTGATGTGGTGGCTCCGGCAGTAGACGGTAACCTCATGGCCCCGCTGCACGAGGCGCGAGCCCAGTTCCTCCACGCAGGTTTCAAAGCCGCTGTAACTGGCTGGGACGCCGCGGGTGCCCAGCATGGCGATGCGCAAGGCCATCTCCCTCCCCAGGGATGACTCATTCTTACAGAACTCTGACAGCCTTCCGGTGTGACAGACCGTAGGGCACGCCTCCTGGCGTGCCATCTAGCGTCCGGAAGAGCCGTTAAGGTCTTCCCTTTGTAAAAATGAGTC
>DAOTYM010000154.1:0-9262 GCA_034434775.1 Anaerolineae bacterium
GTCAGGGCCGAAGGGGGCTGGTTGATGAGGTCGCGGGCGAAACAGGTCGCCTCGGCGATGATGCGGCCGGCCTGCGCGCCGAGGGCGATCTGGGTAGCCCGCTGCTCGTCAAACTCCACCAGGGTGAGTTCCTCTACCTGTTTCCCCTTCTCCTCGTCCTGACCCTTGTACTCCTCAAACCGGTAGAGACCGAGGATGGCGCCCTCCACCAGAGCCTGGGCCGCCTCGGCCACCTCCAGGCCGCCCTGGCCCGCGCCGTGGACCACCGTGTGGTAGCCGCGGACGCCCAGTTCCCGTGCCTTCTGGGCCACCTTGGCCGAGACCTGGCGCACCACCTCCAGGTTGAACTTGGCCTGTGGCCCCAGGCCGGCCACCAACACCCGTTTGGCCGGCAGCGCCTCACCGGGGTAGAGGAGCAGGAGTTCCCCCTTCTTCCCTTTGAAATCGCCGCTCTGGAGCACCTGGCGGATGCGGCCGCCCAGGGCCTCGTCCACGGCTTTGGTCGCGCCGCCGGGCGCTTCCACCCCCTCAAACAGGTTCACCACGATGAGGTCCGACACCTGCTCCTGGATCGGACCGGTCTTCACGTTCACTTCCACGGCATCTCCTCCCTAATGTATGGATTGACTTTTCCGATGCTCAGCGGGCCTCTGGCGCGGGGACGATGCGGTAGCGGTGGGCGATCTCCGTCCCCGGGGCCAGGTTGGCGTGCACTGAACAGTACTTCTCCACCGAAAGTTGGATGGCCCGTTCCAGGGCGGCGGGGTCCACTTCCGCCCCGTAGACCACGTACTCCACCTCCAGGCGCAGGAACTTGCGGGGATGCTCCTCCGCGCGCTGGCCGCGCACGACCACCTCAAACCCCTCCACCGGCTGGCGCTTCTTCTGGAGGATGGAGATGACGTCCATGCCGGTGCAGCCGGCCAAGGCCACCAGGAGGAGGTCTGTGGGGCGGAAGGCGGTGCCGCCGCCGTGCTCTTCCGACGTATCCAGGAGGATGGTGTGGCCGGCCGCGTCCTCCGCCTGGAAGCGGAGGTGGTCCAGCCAGCGGATTTGGATCTGGGATGTCTCGGCCATGCTGCTCCCTCGCGTGGTTTGGTCTTCAGGATGGATGTCCAAGGGCCTCAGGGCGATGGGGCGCTCCACGCGCTCCTGCCCACCGCTTCAGGGCCTGGCTCTGGAGGGCCCACATCTCGGCCCGCTCCTCGTCCGCCTCGTGGTCGTAGCCCAAGAGGTGCAGCGTGCCGTGGACCACCAGGAGTGCCAGTTCCTCCTCCACCGAGTGGCCTTCCTCCTGAGCCTGCTCCTCGGCCCTCGGCAGGGAGACGAAGACCTCCCCCAGGTAGTCCTCGCCCTCCGGGGAAGTGACGAAGGGGTCCGTAGGCTCCGATTCGGCGAAGGCCAGGACGTCCGTGGGCTCGTCCACGCCCCGGTAGCGGCGGTTCAGGGCCTGGATCTCGGCATCGTCCGTGAGGACTACAGCCATCTCCCCCGGGCCGGCAAATCCCGCCGCATCCAAGGCCGCGCGCGCCGCCCCCCGCAGGAGGGCTGGCTCCACCCTCCCGGCCAGGGCCGGCGAGATGCACACCTCAATGGCCACGCCCACAGGCGCTTCCTCACTCTCCACGGTGGCCCTCCTCCTGGACAAGGGGTTCCCGCCGGGGTGCGGGGGCGAGGGGCTTCGCCCTCTCGGCCGGCCCCGGCATCTTGGGGTACCGGATGCGCGGGTGGTAGATCCCCTGCAGCACCCCCACGAAGGCCCGGCGGATCTGGTCCAGGTCCTTCATGGTCAGGTCGCACTCGTCCAACTGCCCATCTTCCACCCGCTCGCGGAGGATGCGCTGCACCAGGGCATCCACCTCTTCTGGCGTGGTGGGGTGTTCGCTGCGCACCAGGGCCTCGCAGCCGTCGGCCAACATGACGATGGCCGTCTCCTTGCTCTGCGGCTTGGGGCCCGGGTAGCGAAAGAGGGACTCGTCCACGTTCTCGCAGCCGCCAGCCTCCTCGCAGGCCTGGTTGTAGAAGTAGCGGACCAGCATCGTCCCGTGGTGCTCTGGGATGAAGGCCAGAACCCGCTTCGGCAGGCGGTACTTCCGGCCCAGTTCCAGGCCGTCGGTGACGTGGCTGATGACGATCTGGGCGCTGGTCTGGGGGTCCAGCTGCTCGTGGACGTTGGCGCCGTCAAACTGGTTGTCCACGTAGAAGTAAGGGCGCAGGGTCTTGCCGATGTCGTGGTAATAAGCCCCCACGCGGGCCAGTTGGGCGTCTGCGCCGATGGCCTCGGCCGCCTGCTCCGCCAGGTTGCTGATGAGGAGGGTGTGGTTGTAGGTGCCGGGGGCCTTCATGAGCAACTGGTTGAGGAGGGGGTGGGTCGGGCGGGCCAGTTCCATGAGGCGCAGGGGGGTGGTGACCTGGAAGAGGCTCCCCAGGAGGAACATGGCCAGGAGCGTCAGGCTGGAAGAGAGCGCGCCGTTGGCCACGCCCGCGGAAAGGAGGGTCACCAGGCCCAGCCAGTCGTAGTTCCCCGAGGGGAGGCGGAAGGCCAGGATGGCCAAGCCCTCGGCCAGCGCCACGTAGACGCCCACCCAGAGGAAACTGTTCAAACGCCCCATGCGCCGCAGGCTCAGAGGGGCCAGCAGCCCTCCCGTCAGCAGGTAGACCATGACCTCCAGCGACCCCTGGGCCAGGTACCCCGCCACCAGGGTGAGCATCAGCGCGCCAGTGACCCCGACCTGCACGTGGAGCATGGAGCCAAGAGCAGGGAGAGCCCTGCCAGGGGGAAGACGTACGGGAGGACCACGTGGCCCGGGACCATCACCTTGGCCAGGAAGACGAAGGCGACCAAGAGCACGGTCAGCAGGGCGGCCTGGGGGAGGCTATCCCACACCTGGGGGACCATCCGCCCCAGGTACAGCCACGCCACAAAGGTGATGAGCGCGAGGAACGCCGCGGCCCGGGCCACCTCCTGCCAGTTCAGTTCCGACTCCCGCAGGCCCAGCGCATCCAGGGCCTCCACGTCCAGTTCGTCCACGATGTCGCCGGCCCGGAGGATGACCTCGCCAGCCTCAATGGTGCGGCTCACTGGCTCCACGCTTTCGGCCTTCTGGCGGCGCAGTTCGGCCGTCTTGGCCGCGTTATAAAAACTGTTGGGCCGCATCAGGCCCCGCACCAGGGCCACCACCACGTCCGTCTGGGTCTCGTCCAGGGCCAGGCTCACCCGGGCAGGGACCGTGCGGCGTTTGTCCTCCAGCCAGGTCTCCCGGATCTCCTCCCGCATGACCAGGTCCAGCACGCGGAGGACCTCTTCGGAGACCTGCTGCCAGGCCGCCTCGGAGAGGCTCAGGACCTTGGCGGCCACGTCGTCGTCCAGGGGCACGTCGGCGATGGCCTTGAGGTAGGCGATCCGCTCCTGGTCTGTCGCCAAGGGGTCCCGCCGCACAGCGTCTATGTAGGCCAGGACCTCCTGGGCGCGGGCGATCTGCTGGCGCGCCACCCGCTTCTCCGGGGGGTCGTACACGTCGGGCACGGAGGCTTCGGCCTCAGCGCGGGCCCGCCGGGTGAGGACCTCGCTGATGAAGGTGCGCTGGCGGGGCGAGCGGATGTCCGTGGGGCTGACATCGCCCACGGAGAGGGTGACCTGTTCGCCCGGGGGGAAGCGCATGACCAGCGCGCCGGTGGAGAAGGCGACGAAGAGGAGGCCGAAGAGGACGGCGCGCAGCACCCGGCTCCAGCCTGCGCCCCTGGCTGGGCGCGGGCCTCGGCGGGCCGTCTCCCTCCTCTTCGCAAGCCCCCACCTCATGTTCCCACCCCCTGGGACCGGTCTCCTATCCCGTGAGGAGCTCCTTCACCACCTCGTTGACCAATTTGCCGTCGGCCCGGCCGCGCAGGCGCTGCATCAGTTCCCGCATCACCGGCCCCATGGCCTTGGGGCCTTGAGCGCCCAGTTCGGCGATGACCTCGCGGGCGGCCTGCGCGACCTCCTCGCGGCTCATCTGCCGGGGGAGGTACCCTTCCAGGATGGCCACCTCGGTCTCGTACTGGTGCACCAGGTCGTGGCGCCCGGCCCGGCCGAAGTCGGCCAGGGCCTCTCGGCGCAGTTTGACCTGCTTGGCGATGATCTCCAGGATCTCGCCTTCTTCCAGGGCGCGGCCTCGCTCCACCTCGGCGTTGCGGATGGCCGTTTTGACCATCCGGATGGTGTCCTTGCGCACCTGGTCCTGGGCCCGCATGGCCCCCTTGAGGTCCTCGTTGAGTTGCTCCAGAAGTCCCATCTCCCTCTCCTCCCGCGCTGCTTCGTCCACCACCTGCATTATAAGGTGAAGGGGGAAGGCTGTCAAACCTTGTCAGAGAACGATGGCAAGGCGGGCTCCGGGGTGCCCGCCTGCCGGTGGGCGGCGAAAGTCCCCCGGCCGGGGAGAAAGGAGGGCCCTGCTGCGCCTTGCAACTTTCGGCCATGCAGGTCACGGTTGGAGTCTCGTAGGGGCGCACGGCCGTGCGCCCCTATCCAAGGACCACCGTGGCGTAGTGCCAAACTTAACGAACTGTAAGGGTGTTTTAACCTCTTCGCGAACCTTGGCCTGCTATACTGGGGACAGTGGTGGTTTAGCTCCCGATACACTGGCAGTTCGTCCGTCGGCAGGCTGAAGACAATCCCCAGGTAGACTGGAGAGGAGGCCTGTTGTATGATCACCTTCATGGACGAAGTGCTGGTATGTCAGGAGTGTGGCGAGGAGTTCGTATTCACGGCAGGTGAGCAGGAGTTCTACGCTGTTCAGGGGTTCCTGAATCCGCCAAAGTATTGCCCAGCGTGTCGGGAGCAGCGGAAGCGTCGGAACGGGTCCAACGGAAACAAGACAATGATCGTGTGCGCAGCCTGCGGCAAGGTGGATTACGTCCCCTTCAAGCCTAAGGGGGTTCGCCCAGTGTATTGCGAGGAGTGCTACCGCAGGATCCAAGGAGCAGATGCCCGGTAAGTAGAGTGCTTCCCTCCCACCACAACGAGTACTGTGCCCTCAGTTTTGCCCCCGCACAGTGCTCACGCGAGGAGCGAGAGCCCGGCCCTCCCCCCACCGGGCTCTCGCCGCGTCTGTGAGGCCCCCGCGGAACGGCCGGCCGACGCCGTCAACGAATAAGCCAACGAATAAACGAATGGCCTGCGCCCGCGCCAGGCCCCCATTCGTTCCTCATTCGTTGACGGCTCTCCGCCCAACATCCATCTGCTGTCAACGGATTCGGGGGACGGATGGAACGGACTCGCCCCCGTCCATCGGGCGCGCCGCCCCCCGTAGGGGCGAGGCCTCGTGCCTGCCCCAGCGCGCTGTCAACGGAGATTTGGAAAGCCTTTTCGCCTATGGTACAATGTAGGTGGCCTCCTGCCCGCCGGGGCGCGCCATCTGTGAAACACCTTTGGGCTAGCGCCCTCCGGGCGCCGAAGGCTAGACCCACAAGGACCTGGAAAGGAGTGGTGAAGATGAAAGTCGGTCTGGTTGGCATCGGCACGATGGGCACGCAGATCGGCAAGGCCATCCTTGCCGGGGGACACGAGGTGATCGCCCGCGACATTGACCCGGCCGCCGAGGCACGCGCCCGCGAGATGGGGGCAGTGGTGGTGGATTCGCCCAAGGCCGTGGCCGAGAGGACGGACCTGGCCCTCCTCTCCCTGCCCCTCCCCTCGGATGTGGCCGAGGTGGTCCTCCGGGAGCACGATGGCCTGCTGGCCGGGGCCAAGCCCGGCTACGTCATCGTGGACCTGAGCACGGTGGACCCCCTCTCCACCCAGCGGAACTACGGGATCGCCAAGGAGAAGGGCGTCGGCTACCTGGATGCCCCGGTGCTGGGCCGGCCCCAAACCTGCGGCAAATGGACCCTGCCGGTGGGCGGCGATGCCGAGGCGCTGGAAAAGGCCCGCCCCGTGCTGGACCTCCTGGCGAAGCGGGTCGTCCATGTGGGGCCCTCGGGCTGGGGGGACCTGGTCAAGGTCCTCAACAACATGATGTTCGCCGCCATCAACTCCATCACCGTGGAGATCATGGCCCTGTGCGCCAAGATGGGGATGGACCCCAAGATCCTCTACGAGACCATCGCCCAGAGCGGCGCCGCTTCCGTGAGCAACCTCTTCATTGAACTGGGGCCCAAGATCCTGGCCCGGGACTTTGACCCGCGCTTCACCGTGGACCTCCTCTACAAGGACGTCTCCCTGGGCCTGGAGATCGCCCGCGCCGTCAAGGCCCCGCTCCTCATCACCCCGGCCTGCCAGCTCCTCAACGAGATGGGCCGGGCCAAGGGCCTCGGCCCCCAGGATACCAGCGCCCTGGTCCACATCTACGAGGAGTTCCTGGGTGTGACGGTCCAGCCGCAGGAGGGCGAGGGAGGCAAGGCATGAAAGAGGTCCTGGTGGAGTACGGCGACGCCAAGATGCCCATCCAGGTGCCGGACCACGCCGTGGTGGTCCGCTACGGCGAGACCTACACCGATCCGCCCCCAGTGGACCCGGTGGAGGCCACCCGCAAGGCCCTGGACAACCCCCTGGGCATGCCGCCCATCCGGGACCTGGTGGGGCCAGGGAGCCGGGTGGTCATCGCCTTCCCCGACCGGGTGAAAGGGGGCTTCCACGAGCGCACCCACCGCAGGACGGCCATCCCCCTGATCCTGGAGGAGTTGGAGCGGGCAGGGGTGAAGGAGGAGAACATCACCCTCCTGTGCGCCAACGGCCTGCACCGCAAGAACACCCGGGAGGAGTTGGTCCAGTACCTGCCCCGGGAGGTGGTGGACCGCTTCTGGGGGAGGCGGCTGGTCTGCCACGACTGCGAAGACCCGGACATGATGGTGGACCTGGGGGAGGACGAGTTCGGCGACCACGTGGAGTTCAACCGCCTGGCGGCCGAGGCGGACCTGTGCATCCTCCTGGGGCACGCCCAGGGGAACCCCTACGGCGGCTACAGCGGCGGGGCCAAGATGCCAGCCACCGGCCTGACCGGGTGGCGGTCCATCCGCTGCCACCACACCCCGGCCTCCATGCACCGCCCCGACTTCGTGCCGGCCACCACCGAGTCCTTCTTCCGCAGGCAACTGCAGGCCATCGTCCGCACCATTGAGGAACGCATCGGCAAGAAACTGTTCATCGTGGACGCGGTGGTGGGGACCCATGCCGAGGTCCTGGGGGTCTACGCCGGGGCGGTGGAAGAGGTGGAACGGGCCAGTTGGGCCCTGGCCAAGCGCCGCACCGAGGTCTACCTGGACATGGAGAAGGCGGACGTCCTAGTGGTGGGCCTGCCCCGCACCTTCCACTACGGGCCGGGGATGGGCACGAGCCCCATCCTGATGAAGCAGGCCATCGGCGCCACCCTCTCCCGCTGCTTGGGGGCCTTCCGCGAGGGGGGCGTGGTCATCGCCCCGGGCCTGTGCGACGGCTGGTTCAACGACGACTGGTTCCCTTCCTACCGGGAGATCTACGACCTCTACCAGGAGCACTGCACCACCGTGAGCGACCTCATCCCCTTTGAGGAGATGGTCTCCCGCCGGGAGGAGTACGTCTACAGGTACCGCTACGGGTACGCCTACCACCCCTTCCACGGCTTTTCCATGATGTACATGGGGGAGATTGCGAGCCAGCACACCAGTGCCATCTACATGCCGGGGGCCCGCAAGCCCGGCTACGCCCGCAGCATGGGCATCATCCCCACCAGGACCTTTGACGAGGCCCTTCGGGATGCGGCGCGGTTCGTAGGCAAGGACCCGCGCCTCCTGGTCCTGCCGGGGTACCTCCTGATGGTGCCGCCCCACCTCTTCGCCACGCGCTAGCGGCTCTCAGGTGCCCGCCGCCCCTCAGGTGTGGCGGGCACCTTCGCGTCCTGGGGACCGCCCCCCTCGCCGCCCCTTGCCCACGTGGCGGTAGACGTACCACCCGATGCCAGCGAGGAGGACGAGGGCGATGGGGATGTCAAAGGGGCGCATGAGGGCCCGCAGTTCTTCCCAGTTCTCGCCGAAGGCCCGCCCGCCCAGGGCGAGCAGGCTGCACCAGATGAAGGAGCCGACGAAGGAGAAGGTGGTGAAGCGGACGAAGTTCATCCTCACCACGCCGGCGGGGAAACTGATGAAGGTGCGCACGATGGGCAAGAGGCGCGAGAGGAAGGCCGCCCAATCCCCCCAGCGGGCGAACCAGCGGTCGGCCCTCTCCAGGTCCTCCTCGCTCACCAGGATGTAGCGCCCCCAGCGCTCCAGGAAAGGCCGCCCCCCGTAGGCTCCCAGGGCGTAGGAGAGGACCGAGCCCAGGGTGCACCCCAGCGCGCCGAAGAACCCGCCGTGCAGCACAGCGTCCAGGAAGGTGTCGGTGAGCATCCAGCCAGCCAGGGGCATGGTCACCTCGCTGGGGATGGGGATGTTCGCGCTCTCCAAGGCCATGATGATGACCACGCCGGTCCAGCCGATGGTGTTGAAGAGCGAGTCCAGGAAGGCGACCAGTTGGTGTTCAAAGGCTTCCATGCGCTGTGCTCCTCCGTCCGTCGTCTCCACCGCGGGAAGTAGGGCCGATTATACCATCGGGAGGGGAGACCGGCAAAGGCAAGGCCGCGGCGGGCCACCCCTGGGGACGCACGGCCGTGCGCCCCTACGGCCACCGATCCAGATGGGGGCTCAAGGGGATACATGGATCGCCCCTACGGGGCTGGAACCGCCGTGCGGTTGACATCTTTTCGGCCTTGGGGTACAATGCCCATACCCTGTAGGGGTATCTGTGGTGCTGCCGGAACGGATGGGGAGCATGGAGCAAGAAGGAAGGCCACAGGGACCGGAGGAAGAGGATCGGGAACTCCTGGTGCGGCTGCGCCGGCTGGAAGGGCAGATCCGGGGCATCCAACGGATGGTGGCGAACGGCCGCCCCTGCGAGGAGATCGTCACCCAGATCCTGGCTGTGCGCGCCGCTGTGGACCGGGTGGGGCTCCTGCTTCTGAGCCGCCAGGTGGAGTCCTGCCTCCAGGAAGGCCCGGATTCAGAGGAGATGGAGAGCCTGAGGCGCGCCCTGCGCCACCTGACCCGGCTAGGGGGTAGCCCGGACGTGTGAGCGCAGCGAACGCGCGAAGAGGGGGAGCCAAGGAGGCTCCCCCTCTTCGCATCCCGGGAACGCTGGCAAAGCCGCCCTAGTGCTGGACCACAATAAAAAATTCCGTTTTCGGCCGTGCAGGTCACAGTTGCAGTCTCATAGTAGGGGCGCACGGCCGTGCGCCCCTACCCAGGATTACATATCGCCAAGAACCACCGTGGCGTA
>DAOTYM010000155.1:0-1761 GCA_034434775.1 Anaerolineae bacterium
TACGCCACGGTGGTTCTTGGCGATATGTAATCCTGGGTAGGGGCGCACGGCCGTGCGCCCCTACTATGAGACTGCAACTGTGACCTGCACGGCCGAAAACGGAATTTTTTATTGTGGTCCAGCACTACGCTTCCACCTCAACGGCCATGGCCACGGCCTCCCCGCCTCCCAGGCAAAGGGCCGCAATGCCGCGCTGGAGCCCCCGGTCGCGCAGGGCGTAGATCAGGGTGACGAGAACCCGGGTCCCGCTGCACCCGATGGGATGGCCCAGGGCGATGGCCCCCCCGTTGACGTTGACCCGTTCGGGGTTGAGCCCCAGTTCCCGCACGTTGGCCACCACCTGCGCGGCGAAGGCCTCGTTCAGTTCAAAGAGGTGGAAGTCCTCCAGGGACGCGCCCAGGCGGTCCAGGAGCCTGCGCACGGCGAAGACCGGCGCGGTGAAGAGGCGCAGGGGCTCCACGGCGGCCTGGGCATAGCCGAGGACGCGCGCCAGGGGTTTGGCTCCCAGCCGCTCCGCGGCGGCCCGCCGCATGACCACCGTGGCGGCCGCGCCGTCGGTGATGCCCGGCGAGTTGCCCGCCGTGACGATGCCGTCGGGCTGGAAGGCCGGCTTCAGGCGGGCGAGGGCCTCCAGGGAGGTATCCCGCCGGGGGCACTCGTCGGTCTCCACCAGGAGGGGAGGGCCCTTGCGCTGGGGGACCTCCACCGGCACGATCTCGGCCCGGAAACGCCCGGCATCTATGGCAGCGATGGCCCGCTGGTGGCTCTGGAGGGCCCACTCGTCCAGGTCCCGGCGGGTGAGGCCGTACTCCCGGGCGATCCACTCGGCCGAGTTGCCCATGTGGTGGTTCTCAAACGCGCACCAGAGACCGTCATGGATCATGCTGTCCACCAACGTGTCGTGGCCCATGCGGTAGCCAAACCGCGCCTTGGTCAGGAGATAGGGGCACAGGTTCATGTTCTCCATGCCGCCGGCCACCAGGCAATCGGCATCCCCGGCCCGGATCATGGCTGCGGCGAGCATGACTGCCTTCAGGCCGGAGCCGCAGACCTTGTTGACCGTTACGGCCCCAATGCTGGCGGGCAGGCCGGCCTTGATGGCCGCCTGGCGTGCCGGGGCCTGGCCCTGGCCGTTGGGCACCACGCACCCCATGAGGACCTCCTCTGGGGCGTCCAGGGGGATGCCGGCCCGCTCCACTGCGGCGCGGATGGCGATGGCGCCCAGTTGGGGTGCCGGGATGCCGGAGAGGGCCCCCTCAAACTTGCCGATGGGGGTCCGAGCCGCTCCTACGATGACGATGTCGTCAGGGCTGCGCGTCGCGCTCATGGTTCGCCCTCCTCTTTTGGGTTTGTGTGAGTGGCAAAGAGTTCCGCTCTGACGTGCGAAGGCCAGCGCTTGAGGATGGGGAAGAGGGGAGAGAAAGCCAGCACCAGGGCCAGAAGCGGAAAAAGCGCCCTGCAGCACGGGACGGAGATCCGGGATTGGGGAACTGAGATGTCACCGCACGACCCCTTTGGCGTGGTGGCTGGTCCTAGCGCCCGGCATTATACACCTTGTGGAGAACGGGGGCAACTGCCCGTGGCGCGGGATTGACGGAGAGGGGAATGCGCAGGTATAATTTCTATAGGAAGGGCTGTGCAGTCCTCACGGGCGCGACCGTTTCTTCCCTCAGTGTCGCCCACGGAGCAGGAGGCGGCAACAAGCGATGAGACGAGTCAGAAAAGCCATCCTCATCCTGCTGGCCACCTTGCTGGGGCTCT
>DAOTYM010000156.1:0-1705 GCA_034434775.1 Anaerolineae bacterium
TACGCCACGGTGGTTCTTGACGATATGTAATCCTGGGTAGGGGCGCACGGCCGTGCGCCCCTACTATGAGACTGCAACCGTGACCTGCACGGCCGAAAACGGAATTTTTTATTGTGGTCCAGCACTATTACGCTGCGCATTCAGCGAAAATGCTGTTGGAATTGGTTTCACCTAGAGCGTGTTGTGAACTTCCCAGAAGTGGCAAGGCTCTGGCGAGCAGGAAGCAGGCAAAGGCGATGGAGGGCAGCAAAAACCCTCTACCTGCGCCCCCCTGCACCCTGGCTGGCGTCACCAGCAGGGCTAGCAGGTCTCCCAGCGTGTCTACGGCCTAGGCCGCGCAGGCCGTGCACAATCTGCTCAGAGCAACCCGCCCTGAGCCAGCGCTGTGCCTTGCGTAACAGGCTCTAGCGCTTGTACCCCTTCACGGGCTCCCTTCTGGGGGGCCATCCCCGGAATCGCCCACAACGCGGTACCTGGCCTCAATCACCGGACCCCGCTCGGCTTCGCGGCTTTCCGGAGGGCGGGGCTGCGGGGCAGCGCCACGGATGGCCTCCTGGTGCTCCTCCACGATCCAGCGGGGGGCGAGGTTGATGAAGAGCCACCCGGCCAGGAGGAGGGCCAGGAGGTCATCCATCTGGCCCAGGAGCGGGAAGAGGTCTGGAAGGAGGTCCAAGGGCATGAGGAGGTACAGGAGCAGGAACCCTGGCAGCACCAGTTTGACCCACGGCGAGAGGCGCGGGTCCCGCAACAGGCGCCAGGTCAGACGGGCGTTCTGCACCAGTTCCTGGAGCCAGGAGAGGCTTCCGGTCGAACGCGAGCGGCCTCGGGGCACAGGGACTCCTTTCAGGGCGTGCGGTTCTCTCGCTTGGATTATACCCCCTGGCCCGCTCTGGGGCAAGCGAAGGGAGGCGCGGGTGCCTCCTATTCGGCCCTCTCCCCCTGCCCGCCAGCAGGCCCGAAACCGCGCCTATTGGCACAATTTGCCTTTTCCGTTCCCCTCTGCTATAATGGCCCATTGGTACGGGGCGTAGCGCAGCCTGGTAGCGCACTTGAATGGGGTTCAAGTGGTCGGAGGTTCAAATCCTCTCGCCCCGACTCGCCAGCGGGCCGGGCCCAAGAAGGCCTGGAGGATGGGCGGCCGGACCGCCGAGGTACATATGCCTTCGTGTCCAACGATGGCCGATGGCCCTCTCCCGCCGTCGGCCTTTCGCTATAGGGGACCTTCCCAGGGCCAGGGAGGCCCTTACAAGGGGCAGTTGGTTGAAGAGGGATGCGTGAAGTCGCGCAGGGCCTTGGATTGACACCCGCTCAGGAGGAGAGACTGGCCAGGGTCCAGGCAGGGTTGGGCCTGATGGCCGACCTCAGCCGAGCCGATGTGCTGCTCTACGTACCTTGGAAAAAGGGCAAAGTCCGGGTGCTCGTCCACGCTCGGCCCCACTCCATCCCGCCGGTGCACGGGGTTTCGCTGGCCGGGAAGGTCTTCACCGGCGACGAGCAGCCCCTGGTGCGGAAGGCCTTGGACCACCGCATCCTCTGGCGGACCACCCGTTCTGTCTACAGCAAGGGCTCCCCGGTGGAGCAGCGGGTGTTCCAGGTCTGGGACGAGGCGGGAAAGCCCATCGCCGTCCTGTGCGTGGAGACCAACCTCATTGAGCACGAGCGGCACCGGCGGCGGAGCAAGGTCTTCCAGCGGGCCCTGAGGCTC
>DAOTYM010000157.1:0-9544 GCA_034434775.1 Anaerolineae bacterium
ATTCGTTTATTCGCTCCCCGATTCGTTGCGGCGTCGGCAAGGAGGGGCGATTCGTGAATCGCCCCTACCCAGACGGAGGTAGGTCAAGGGCTGTAGGCCTCAGGGGCGGTTTCAAGCGCTGGGAGGCGGCATGCCAGGGAGGCACGCCCTACCTCATAGAAGGCAACCCCCTGCGCTGCGGATGGGAGAAGCCCTCCAATAGCAGCGGGCCAACCCTGGAGGGCCAGGGTTGGCCCGTCTATCCCCGAACACAAAGGCCAACGGGGGCTACGGCTCAATGTGGGTGCCGGTCTCTCCCAGGAGGGCGCGCTCAATGTTCTCCGGGTTGGTGATGATGGCCTTCTTGCCGCCCGCCTCCAGGAACCAGATGATGGCCTGGATCTTGGGCCCCATGCTCCCCGGCGCGAAGTGCCCCTCCGCCAGGTACTTCTTGGCCTCCTCCAGGGTCATGTGGTCCAGCCACTTCTGGTTCGGCTTGCCGAAGTTTAGGGCCACCTTCTCCACGGCCGTGGAGATGAGGAACAGGTCCGCCCCGATGGAGCGGGCCAGGAGCGAAGAGGCGTAGTCCTTGTCAATCACCGCCGCGCACCCCCGGAGGTTGCCGTGCTCGTCCTCTATGACGGGGATGCCGCCGCCGCCCACGGTGATGACGACGATCCCGGCCTCTAGGAGTTTCATCACGGCCTCGGCCTCAATGACCCGCTTGGGCAGGGGAGAGGCGACCACCCGTCGCCAGCCGCGGCCGGCGTCCTCCACCACATCCCAGCCTTCCTCCTCCTTGCGGCGCAGGGCCTCCTCCTTGGTCATGAAGGAGCCGATGGGCTTGGTGGGTTTGCGGAAGGCCGGGTCATTGCGGTCCACCAGGACCTGGGTGACCACGGTGGCGGCCTGCTTCTTGAGGCCCCGGCGCAGGAACTCGTTGTAGAGGTTCTGCTGGAGCATGTAGCCGATGGAGCCCTGGGTGTCGGCCCCGCAGACGTCCAAGGGGACCTCCGGCAGTTCGTGGCTGGCCAGTTCGCTCCGGCGCAGGGCGAACCCCACCTGCGGGCCGTTGCCGTGGCCGATGGCCACGTCCCAGCCCTGCTCAATCATCCCGGCAATGTGGACGCAGGTCTCCCTGGCCGCCTCGTACTGGTCCCGGGCGCTTTGATGCTTGTTGTCCTTGATGAGCGAGTTGCCTCCGATGGCGATGACAGCGAGTTTGCGGGCCATAGATATCCCAATCCCTCCTTGCGAAATATAATGTATACATCGTCCCTACCCCATGCTCGGTCCGCACGGACCGAGCATGGGATGAACGGCTCTCCCAAAGGGCACCACCCAACCCCTGGGGTGCCCGAGGCAAGCCCTGCCTCTCACAGGTTGGCCATGGTCAGGGCCATGATGGCCTTCTGGACGTGCAGGCGGTTCTCCGCCACGTCGTAGATGCAGGAGCGCGGCCCGGAGGCCACGTCGTCGGTCACTTCGTGGCCGCGGTCCACCGGCATGGGGTGGGTGAAGATGGCGTTGTCGGTCCAGGCCATCTTCTCCGCATCGCAGATCCACTCCGGGTACTGGAGGGCCCGCTCAATCTCCTGCCGCTTGAGGAACTCCCCGTTCTGGTAGGCCTGGGGGCTCATCCAGTGGCGGGAGTAGACCACGTGCGCGCCGTCGTAGGCTTCCCGTAGGTCGTGGGTGATCTGGAAGGAGCGGCCGTTCTCGCGGCAGTTCTCTTCCGTCCAGGCGATGACCTGGGGGTCCAGGTCGTACCCTGGCGGGTAAGCCAGTGCCACGTCCATGCCGAAGCGGGAGCCGATGAGCAACGCTTCCTGCACCGAGCACCAGGAGCGGGCCAGGGCTCCGTGCCCCCAGACGACCAGGAGTTTCTTCCCCTCCACGTTCCCAAGCCACTCCTGCCAGCCCATGATGTCGGCCAGGCCCTGGCAAGGGTGGTACTTGTCGTGGCTATGGAGAGGACGGGGATGCTGGCCCAGTGGGCGTACTCCTGGATGAGTTCGTCGCCTGCACCGTAGTAGGGGATCTTGTCCTCCAGGATGCGGATGCCCAGGCCGGCGGCGTAGCGGCTCATGACCTTGGCCGCGTCCTCCACCGTCTCGCCGGCGGTGGTGGCTGTCTTCAGGCGCATGGCCCCGGGCTCCAGGAACTGGGCATGTCCCCCCAACTCCGTGGCCGCGCACTCAAAGGACTGGCGCGTCCGCACGGACGGGTTGTAGAAGAACATGAAGAAGGTCTTGTGCTTGAGGAGGGACGTGAAGCGGGGGGAGAAGCGGTCCCGCTTCATCTTGCGGGCCAGGTCCAGCACCGCTTCCAGTTCCTCCCGCGTCCACTCCTGCGTGCAGATAAGGTCTCGTCCGTACAGGTCCATCGTGCCTCCTGGGCCAGGGGCCGCTAGCGCATGACCAGGGCCATGACCGCCTTCTGGACGTGCAGGCGGTTCTCCGCCTCGTCAAAGACGGCGGACTGGGGCCCGTCAATCACGTCGTCGGTGACCTCAAAGCCCCGGTCGGCCGGCAGGCAGTGGAGGTAGATGGCGTGCTTGTCGGCCAGGGCCATGCGGTCCCGGTTGCAGATCCAGTCCTTGTGGGCGTCAAAGATTTCCTGGGCCTTCTTGGGGTTGTCCTCGCCCACCGGGGGCTTGAACATGGGCACGGCGGTCCAGGCCTTGGGGTAGACCACGTGGGCACCCCTGAGGGCATCTTCAAAGTCGTACTTGACCTGGAAGGAGCCGCCCCGCTCCGCGGCGAACTTGCGGCAGGCCTCCAGGACCTCTGGGTCCAGTTCCATCCCCTTGGGGTGGGCCAGGGTCACGTCCATGCCCATCATGGTGGCGGCGATGATGGCGCTCTGGGGGACGGCGCGGGGCTTGTGGATGCTGGGCGAGTAGGCCCAACTCATGACGAAGCGCACGCCCTTGAAGGTCCCGAACTTCTCTCGGACGGTGAGGATGTCGGCCAGGGCCTGGAAGGGGTGGTACTTGTCGTCCTCCATGTTCAGGACGGGGATGTCGGCCCAGTAGGCGAAGTTGCGGAGGAGTTCGTGGGCCCCGCCGTAGACCCAGTCCACCGGGTCGCCGTAGCAGCGGATGGCGATGCCGTCGCCCATGCGCGAAAGGACGCGAGCCACGTCCGAGACCCGCTCGGTGGAGTAGGCGACCTCTTTGCCCGGGAGGGCCGGGGTGTAGATCTTGCCCGGGTCCAGGAAGTGGGCATGGCCGCCCAGTTGGGTCATCCCGGCCTCAAAGGAGTTCCGGGTGCGCAGGCTCTGGTTGTAGAAGATCATGAAGAGCGTCTTCCCCCGGAGGAGGTGGTCGTGGGGTTCGCCGATGGCCCGCCGCCGCTTCAGGTCCAGGGCCACGTCCAGGATGGTCTCCACTTCCTCGGGCGTCCAGTCCAGGAGCGTGAGAAAATCTCTGCCGCGAAAGGTTTCCGTCTTCATTGACTTATCCCCTCCCTTTTTACCAGTAGATGTGCCCTTCCGTGGCCCTGCGGGCCCACCGGCCGGGCAGCGCGCCCCCTCACGCCTTCCGACGGGAATCCCCGCCGGAGAGGTCTGCTCGGTTCGTGAAACACAACGGAAATTATACCATGCCGTGAGAGAGAGGGTCAAACTGCAGGGCGGCGTGGGGCACGGCCCCAGGCTGGAGGGCAGGGGCGGCCCCCTTCGGTGGGGGCCGCCGCCCAGAGATCCTCCGGAGGCTCCCGGGCCGGGGCTCAGGCGATGGGCAGGTCGCAGTAGAACTTAGCGCCTTTCCCCGGCGCGCTCTCCACCTTGATCTGGGAGTTGTGGGCCTCCACCACCAGTTTCACCAGGGCAAGGCCCAGGCCGGTGCCTCCGTAGCGCCGGGTGCTGGACGCATCCACCTGGTAGAACCGCTCAAAGATCCTCTCCTGGTGGGCCGGGTCAATGCCGATGCCCGTATCCTGCACCTCCAGGCGCACGCGCGTCCCCTCTTCGGTGCGGAAGGCCCTCACCTCCACCCAGCCGCCCGGGGGGGTGAACTTCACGGCGTTGTCCACCAGGTGGAAGAGGGCACGTCCCATGGAGTGGCGGTCCACCAGGATGGGGGGGACGTCCTCGGCCACCTGGGTGCGGAGGAGCACCTTGCGGGAGTCGGCCGCCTCCTGGCACAGGGCCACCGCCTCGGCAATCAGGTCTCGGACGTCCACCTGTTCAAAGAACAGGGCCAGTTTCCTCTGGTCCAGGCTCACGAAGTCCAGGAGGTCGTTGATGAGCCGGGTCAGGCGGCGGGCGCCGGTCATGGCGCTCTTGAGGGCCTGTTTCTGGGCTGCGGTGAGGGGGCCCAGTTCTTCCTCCAGGACCATGGGGATATAGCCGGTGATGTACGAGAGGGGCGTGCGCAACTCGTGGGAGATGGTGGCCAGGAAGTTGGCCTTCATCTGGTCCAGTTCCTGCAGTTCTGCGAGGGCCTTCTGCAGTTGCGCTGTGCGGGCGGCGACCTCCTGCTCCAACTGGCGGTTGTAGGCTTCCAGTTGCTCCTGCCAGCGCTGTTGCTCCGCCACCACCAGTTCCAGGTGTTCGGGCTGGATGTAGCCCAACTCCAGCAGGACCTGGCCGATGCGGCGCTCAATGCCCTGCCGGGCCAGTTCCGCCTGGACGCGCAGGGCTTCTTCCAGGTGCTCCTGGCTCAGGTGGCCGGTGCGCACCAAGATCTCGCCGAGACGCGGGACCCGGATGGGAGGGCCGTTCCTCACGGAGTCGTTGTTTCCGGGGTTGCCGGGATCAGCTGTGCCCGCCACCGAACCGATGCTCCAGTGCTTGCCGGTGGGCCGAGCCCACCCCCAGAACCACTCGGCCATACATGTCCCCCTTTCCGCGCAAGGCTTCTGCCCCCGGCGGGCCATTCTGGGCCGCGGCCGCAGGGGGCAGGGGATCGGGGCTTCCTCCCCCTCCCCTGGCCTTGCTGAGTTCCAGGAAGGGCCAGCCGCTCATTCCCCCGCTCCCCCTTCCGGGGCGCGGGATTCCATGTAGGCGGCGATCTCCTCCTGGAAGATGAAGATGTATCGGATCCCCCAGTCCACTTGAAACTCCCCTTCAGCCCGCTCCTCACGGATGGGCTGCTGGGCGAGGATCTTCCGCCCTTCGCGGATGTAGCGGTAGGCCGTGATCAGGTCCTCGTGGCTCCCGGCCAGGTCCTGCGGGGGGTGCATCCGCTCCAGTTTGAACAGGATGAGGTCCGCCTCCACCACCGACAGTTCCCGCGCCCTGACCACCGCCACGACGGAAGCGTACGGCTCCACCGCTTCCAGGTACTCGGAGAGGCCCATCTCGGCCGCCAGGGGGGTGGGGGTGGGTGTCGGCACAGGGGTCGGCATGGGCGGGGCGCAGGCGACCGCGCTCCACGCGATCAGCGCTGTGCAGGCCCCCAAGATGCCCCAGGCCCCGCGCCTTACGGCCACAACCTCACACCTCCCGTTGGGGGAAGGGCTACCCACCTCCCAGACGCCCATAGGCCCCTGGCCGGCGGTCCCGCAGGGCTGGCAGGCGCTCCCGCGCCTCCTGCACCTGCGCCAGGTCTAGGTCGGCGACGAGGAGGCTCTCGTCCTCGCCGCCTTCCGCCAGCACCTCTCCCCAGGGCCCCACCACCAGGGAATGGCCGCCGAACGTCCCGCTCTCGTCAGAACCGGTGCTGTTGCAGGCAACGACGAAGGCCAGGTTCTCAATGGCCCTGGCCTGCACCAGCACCCGCCAGTGGGCGATCCGCTCCTTGGGCCACTCGGCCACGAGGAAGGTCACCACCGCGCCCTCCAGGGCATAGGCGCGGAAGAGTTCTGGAAACCTGAGGTCGTAGCAGATGGCCAGGCCCGCCCTCCCCCAGGGAAACTCCACCAGGACAGGGGCATTCCCGGGGTAGAGATACCGGTCTTCCCGGAAGAGGGGGATCAGGTGGACCTTGCGGTAGGCCCCCAGGAGTTCGCCCTCGGGCGAGACCACCACGGCGGTGTTGGAGATGCCCTTATCGTGGCGCTCCAGGGCGGAGGCCACGATGTGGAGGCGGCTTTCCCGGGCCGCGCTGGCCAGCGCGGCGAAAGAGCCGCTCCCCAGAGGGGCAGCCGTGGCCGACCAGCGCCCGTGGGCATATCCCACATCCCACAGTTCAGGGAGGAGCAGGAACTCCGCCCCTGCTGCGGCGGCTTGCTCGGCCCACTCGGCCAGGCGGGCACGGTTGGCGTCCGGGGCACCCGGGACGATGTGGATCTGGGCCAGGGCCACGCGCAGGGATGCCACGCCCTCTCCTTTCGCGCCAAGCCCCGGGGACTTTCTTGGCGCGGACCTGCAGAAGATGCGGCCCCAAAGGGTTCCGCCCCCGAAGGGCGGTCCGGTGCACTTTTATTGTAACGCAAGGGCCGCAATATGTCAAGTTCAGCGGCGCGATGCTTCTCCTCGCGGGGCGTCCCGGGTGATGACGAAGTGGCAGTACGGGTCGCCCTTCCCCTGGCGCATGGGGTAGGCCACCTGGACCGGGACATCGGGGAGGAGCGTCTCCAGCCAGGCCCCCCACAGCGTTTCGCAGGCCACGCATGCCTGGTCCACGCGGGGGAGGGCAGCCCGGCGCGCCCCCTCGTAGGCCGCGCACCGCCGGATGACCACCTCAGCGCGCTCCGGCGTGAGGACCGTGTGCTCCGCCTGCAGCGCGCTCCCCATGAGCACCTCCCCGTAGGCGGCGATGATGCGCATCGCGTCCACCAGGTCGTCGGCCTGGCGCTTGCCCAGGGCTTTGAGCATGGTCCGCATCTCAATGCGGCCGAAGGCGGTCCGCACGCGGGCATTCATGCGGATGCCCGCCTCCAGCCCGAACTCGTCCACCGTCTTCAGGAACCACTGGCCATCCCAGTAGAGGGCCAGTTTGCGCAGCATCGCCGCCTGGACCTCTGGGGAGAGTTGGTAGGGGTGCTGAGGCTCCACTGCACTCCTCCAGGGGGTGGGGGTGGCGGCGTGGCGCGCCGCCACCCTATCTCAGAGCGACAGGCCCTTCAGTTGCTCCAGGACCCGGGCCCGGATGGCGCTGGCTGGCGGCAGGTCCGCCACGATCTGGCCGTTCCGGAGGAGCGGCCGGTCCAACCGTTCCCAGGAGCCGCCGCAGGTGCACGCGCCGGGCTCGGCGGCCCAGGGGACCACCTGCCGTGCCCCGCACCCCGTGCAGCGGTAGAGGGCCTTGCGCCCCGAGCGCTTGCCCCGCTTGGCCAGGGGCACTCCTTCAATCTCCACGATGTCCAGGGCGAAGTCCACGGTGGGGGAGTTGGAGATGTGGGTCCCCACCCCGTAGCCGTCGGCGAAGGGGTTCAGGCGCAGGATCTTCTCCTCGTCTATGCCGCCGCTGACGAAGAGGCGCACGTGCCGGTAGCCCCGCAGGTCCAGTTCCCAACGCACCTCGCGGAGGATCTCCAACATGTCGCCGCGCCGGGAGGAGGGAGTGTCCAGCCGCACGGCGAAGAGGGCTTCGCCGAGGGCCTCGGCCACGCGTAGGGTCTCAAACTTCTCGTCCTGGAACGTATCTATGAGGGCCACCCGCCTCACCTTGGGCTCCAGCACCTCGTGGAACGCCTTCACCGCCTCCACCGTGTCGCCCATGACCAGGATGAGCGCGTGGGGCATGGTGCCCGAAGGTTCCGTCTCAATCAGGTCCGCCGCAAGGAGGGTGGAGACGCCGTCGCACCCACCGAGGTAGGCGGCCCGCTCAATCATGGGGGCAATGGCCGGGTGCATGCGCCGGGCGCCGAAACTGAGGACTGTGCGCTCCCCCGCAGCGATGCGGCAGCGGGCTGCGGCGGTGGCGATGCCACTGGCCTGGCACAGGAACCCCAGGATGGGCGTCTCGTAGACGGCGAAGCGGGTGTAGAGGCCAGAGATGGTCAGCACCGGCTCATAGGCGTGGAAGACCGTCCCCTCGGGGAGGCCCCACACGTCCACCTCCATCCCTTCCAGGAGGCGCAGGACCTCCTCCATGCCGGCCAGCACGCCCCAGGGCCAGCCGTTGGGGAGCACCCTGGCCCGCACTTCCGCGGCGACTTCTTTGTCTTTCCCCTTCTCCCGCAGGATGCGGACGGTGCGGTCAAAGTAGACGTCCGTCACCCGGCCCGCTCGGATGTCCTCGTCCGTGGCTGTGTGGAAACGCTTCATGGTGTGCACTCCCCTGTGCCGGGCCCTGCTCTGATGGCCCTGTCTTCTGCAACGCCTCAGCGCACCTGGATGCCGTCCACCGTGGTCACCGCCCCGCGGAAGAGCCACGAGGTCTGCCGCAAGGTGGCTTCCATGTCAAAGGGAGTCAGGGCGGAGATGGCGTCCGTCGGCAGGATGACCCGGTAGCCCCGCAGCGCGGCGCTGGCGGCGGTGTAGTGCACGCAGATGTTGGCCACCGTCCCGCAGACGATCACCTCCCGCACGCCCTTCTCCCTCAGGAGGGCGTCCAGGTCCGTGCCGAAGAAGGCATCGTACTGCTGTTTGTGCACGCGCGCCTCGCCCTCTTTGGGGGCCAGTTCGGGGATCACCTCGCTCCCCCACGTGTCGGCCACAGCGTGGCGGCCCCAGATGGCGAACTCGGGGTCGTCGGGCGCGTGCCAATCCTGGGTGAAGATCACCGTCATGCCCGCCCCGCGGGCCTTCTCCAGGAGCCGCTGGATGGCCGGGATGGTCCCCCGTGAGGTCGGCACGAAGAGCGCACCTTTGGGGTCCACGAAGTCGTTCTGCATGTCCACGACGATCAGGGCGGTCCGCTTGGGGTCCACTGCCACCCTGTCCTGCACTTCGTAGTCGGGGACTTCCACCTGCTTTGCCATGGGCCAACCTCCCACACCGCTCCATATGCATCAAATGGGTGTCAGGAGAGATACCCCTCCGTGCGCCCTTATGATAGCACCGTGCCGCCGCTTCGTCAAACCTCCTCGGGCGGCGGTCCCGAGACCGGCAAGGCCGGGGCAACGTCGGAAGGAGGGGTGAAGTGAATCCCATGTCCCCCGTTTTGACTTGCTGCTAGTCTCTGGGTATAATACGCTGTACCTGTCTTGTGGAAAGGGATGTGCACCCCATAGACCGCTTGGAGAGGGTATGGGCGCTACGGCTCACCTGAAGGTCTACGCGGCGCTGGGGGAGGCCGGGGGGAAAGTCTACGACATCCCCCTCTCCCGGCCCGTGGAGGTGGGGGAACTGCTGGAGACGTTCGCCCGCCAGGCCGGTTTCCACTCCCAGCTCTTTGAGCCCTCAGGAGAGATCAAGCGCAGTTTTGTGGTCCTCGTCAACGGGACCAGCATCTACCACCGGCAGGGGCTGAAGACGCCCATCCAAGATGGCGACGAGATCGCCGTGCTCTCCTTTGTCACAGGCGGGTAGCAAGAAAGGAGGCGGTCTATGCGTATCGTCATCCTGGGCAACGGCTTTGCAGGGGCGAGCGCGCTGGAGACGATCCTGCAGCACGGCGCAGCAGCCCACGTCACCCTCATCTCCGGAGAGGACCATGGGTTCTACTCCCCTGCCTCCCTCTTCGCCTACCTGGAGGGCCGGGTCAGCCGGTCCAACCTGGTCCTGCGGG
>DAOTYM010000158.1:0-4213 GCA_034434775.1 Anaerolineae bacterium
TGGGCACAGCGCGCCATTTCGGCGTGCCGGTGCTGGTCTGCCTGAACAAGGCCGACCTGAACCCGGTCCGCGCCCAGGAGGTGGAAGCCTTCTGCCTGGCCGAGGGCCTCCCTTTGGTGGGGGAAATCCCTTTTGATATAATGGTCACGGAGGCCATGGTGCAAGGGCAGCCGGTCACGGCCTACGCCGAGGGGCCAGTGGCTTGGGAACTGCGGCGGATGTGGGAGAGAGTCAAGGAGCACCTGGATGGCGGATAAGGCGGCAGGCAGGACGCTCCGAGAACGGGTCCTCTTGCGTTTGGCCCAGGTTATAGACCCGGAGACAGGCGCGGACGTAGTGCGCATGCGCCTGGTGGAGGACCTCTCGGCAGACGAGGAGACGGGCGTTGTCCGGTATCGCTTCCGGCCTTCGTCTCCCCTGTGCCCCTTGGCCGTGACCCTGGCTCTCTCCATCAAGCGGGCCGTGGCCGAGGTGGAAGGGGTCGTGCGCCAGGAACCGGAGGTCGTGGGGTACGTGGGCGCAGAGGAACTGAACGCCATCCTGCGGGAGGAGGACGCGCCGGGAGAGGACGGAGGGACGTGGTCTCCTGTCACTGGCAACGCGCTTGGAGGGTAGGGTGGGGCCTGGCTCTTGTGGCGTTCCTCTTCGCAGGGTGCGTGAGGACCGCTCCGGAAACCCCTGTGCCCATGCCTTCTACAACCCGTGAAGCGGTGGAGCAGCCGACTCCTTCCCCTCTCCCGATGGCCACTTTGGGGGTGCTTCCGACGCCGGGTCCCAGTCCCGCGGGCCAGGCCGGTGGACTTCCCGTCCCTCTGCCCGAGCGTGTCCCCACTCGGCGGGGGAGGAAGGTCCAGTTGACCGTTGTCTACGACAACAATCCCTACGACCCTCGGCTCAGACCTGCATGGGGGTTCAGCTGTCTGGTCCAGGTTGGAGGAAGGGCTATCCTCTTTGACACCGGGGGAGACGGAGCCCTGCTCCTCAGCAACCTGGATGCTCTGAACTTGGACCCCCGCAAGATCGGTATGGTGGTCCTCTCGCACGTCCACGGCGACCACGCAGGGGGGCTTCCGGCCCTGTTGGCGCTGGGCCTGCGTCCCACCGTCTATCTGCCCCGCTCCTTCCCCCAGTCCTTCAAGGCAGAGGTGGGCGCCCGAACGCAGGTTTGGGAGGTGGCGGGCCCGGCCGAGGTCCTCCCCGGCGTCTACACCACAGGGGAGTTGGGGGACGGCCTCCAGGAGCAGGCCCTAGCGGTGGATACCCCTTCGGGCCTGGTGGTTATCACGGGGTGTGCCCATCCTGGGGTGGTGCGTCTGGTGCGCGCCGCGGTAGAGTTCACCGGCCAGCCGCCTTACCTGGTGATGGGGGGCTTCCACCTAGGGGGGGCCAGCCGCCGGACTGTGGAGGGCATCATCGCCGAGTTCCAGAGGATGGGGGTGCGGAAGGTGGCACCCTGCCACTGCACTGGCGAACAGGCCACCCGGACCTTCGCCGAGGCCTTTGGGGAAGGCTTCATCGCCTGCGGTGTGGGCCTGCGCCTGACCCTCGGAGAGGCCGGAGTGGAGCCGGCTGAGGAGAACCCATGAACAGACAGGGACAGACGCGGTTTGTCTACGGCCCGGTCCCTTCTCGGCGCCTGGGCCAGTCGCTCGGGGTTGACCCGATCCCCTTCAAGACCTGCAATTACAACTGTGTGTACTGTCAGTTGGGGCGCACGCGCCGCTTGACCCACGAGCGAAGGGATTTCTTCCCCCGGGAGGCGATCCTAGCGCAAATCCGGGATGCCCTGGAGGCCCACAGACCGGGTGAGATCCACTATGTGACCTTCGTGGGCCAGGGGGAGCCCACCCTCTGTGCCAGCCTAGGGTGGCTCATCCGTCAGGTCAAGGTGGTCACAGAGGTCCCCGTGGCCGTCCTTACCAACGGGGCCCTCCTCTCCCAGACCGACGTGCGGGAGGAACTGGCCGCGGCGGACGTGGTGATCCCCACTCTGGATGCTGCCGACCAGCCCACCTTCCGGAGGATCAACCGGCCGTGGCCGCAGTTCCGCATCGCCGAGATTGTGGAGGGGATGGCCCAGTTTCGGGAGATGTTCCAGGGGCAACTCTGGATAGAGGTCATGCTGGTGCAGGGTCTGAACGATGCGGAGGAGGTGTTGCTCCTGCTCCGCGATGCGCTGCGCCGCATCCGGCCGGACCGGGTGCAGATCAACCTGCCAGTGCGTCCACCAGCGGAGCCCTGGGTGCGGATCCCCGAGGAGGAAGCCATCCTGAGGGCGGTGGCCATCCTGGGCGAAACCGCCGAGGTCATGGCCCCTTATGAAGAGGGGGAGTTTGACCTTTCGGGGGCGGAAAGCCTGATGGAAGCGGTCCTTTCCATCATCCGCCGGCACCCCATGCGGGAGTCCCACCTGCTGGAGGCGCTCTCCCGCTACGCCCCTCAGGAGGTCCAGGCGACCTTGGCCGCGCTTGAGGAGAGTGGGCAGGCGGTCCGGCGGGAGTACCGGGGCCAGGCCTTCTGGCAGTATGCCGAAGCCGTGTCCCACGGGAAGGATGTGAGGGGGGACAGCCATGGAGGTTGAGCGCTGGGGTTGGTATTCCATCGGCATCAACCTGCTCCTGTCCGCGCTGAACCTAGCCATCGCGGCGGCCTCTGGCAGCCTGGCCGTGGCCGCGGAGGTGGTCCACAACGTGGTGGACCTGGTGGCCTCTGTGGCGGGCTCCTGGGGTTGAAACTGTCCCAGCGCAGGAGCAAGGAGTTCCCGTACGGCTTGTACAAGGTGGAAAATGTGGTGGCCGTAGGGGTGGCCCTGCTTATCTTCTTCACTGGGTACGAGATCGCCCGGGAGGCGATCCTGGCCTCGGAGCGCGTGGCCATCGTGCGGCCCTGGATGCTCGCGGGGGTGGTGGCTTCTGCCCTCATCCCCCTCGTGTTCAGCCACTTCCAGATGCGGGCCGGCCGTGAGGCCAATTCCCCTGCATTGGTGGCCGACGCCCAGGAATACCGGATCCACGTCTTCTCGTCCGGGCTGGTTCTGGCCGCCCTGGTGGCCCAACAACTGGGTTTTCGGATCGACCGCGCAGCCGCCCTGATCATCGTGCTGCTGGTGGGCAAGATGGGCTGGGAACTCCTCAGCGACGGGATGCGCGTTCTCCTGGATGCTTCTCTGGACGCGGACACTCTCCAACGGATCCGCGAGGTTATCCAGGCCCAGCCGGCGGTGGCCCGCTTGGTGTGGGTCACGGGCCGCAACGCGGGTCGGTACCGCTTCGTGGAGGCCGAGGTGCAGTTGCGGGCGCGGAGCCTGGAGAAGGCCCACGCCGTCACAGAAGCGATGGAACGCGCCATCCGCCAGGCTGTGCCCCACGTGGACCGCGTGCTCATCCACGCGGAGCCCCTGGCCCGCACCGAGGTCCGCTATGCCGCTCCCCTGGACGACCTGGCGGGCCACATCAGCGAACACTTCGGCGAGGCGCCTTATTTCGGCCTGGCCACTGTGCGCCAGAGCGATGGTGAGGTGCTTTCCCAGGAGGTGGTGGCCAACCCTCACGTGAGCGTGCCCAAGGCTAGAGCGTGTTATGCACTTTGGAGCGGTTGTGGTAAAATCTTGGGCCATGGACAGACAACCTTACCCCAGTGACGTGACAGACGAAGAATGGGCTTTTGTGGCTCCCTACCTGACCTTGATGACGGAAGAGGCACCGCAGCGCCAGTATCCTCTCCGAGAGGTCTTCAATGCCCTGCGCTGGATTGTGCGCACGGGTGCCCCCTGGCGCATGCTGCCTCACGACTTTCCCCCCTGGCCAGTGGTCTACCAGCAGACCCAGCGTTGGATCAAGGCAGGTTGCTTTGAGCAGATTGTGCACGACCTGCGCATCTTGCTGCGTGACGCTGAAGGGCGAGAGGCACACCCCACGGCGGTCATCCTGGACAGCCGGACGCTGCAGTCCACACCCGAGAGTGGGGAACGGGCGGGATATGATGGGTACAAGCGCAAGAAGGGGTCCAAGGTGCATATGGCCGTGGACACGTTGGGAGACCTGCTGGCCCTGTCGGTGACGCCAGCCGACGTGCAAGACCGGGCGCAGGTAGAGGAGTTGGCCCAGGCCGTCCAGGAAGTGACAGGCGAGAGTGTGGAGGTCGCCTTTGTGGACCAAGGCTACACAGGGGATGAAGCAGCGGAGGCTGCTGCGAGACAGGGCATCCAGTTGGT
>DAOTYM010000159.1:0-3954 GCA_034434775.1 Anaerolineae bacterium
CGCTACCTGCCGGAGACCCTGGCGCTCCTAGAGGACCCGGGGCTCCTCCTGGTGACCCAGGGCCGGGACGGCCGGCCTAATGCCATGACCATCGGCTGGGGCACCGTGGGCGTCATCTGGGGCAAGCCCATCTTCTGCGTCCTGGTGCGCCCCTCCCGCTACTCCTACCGCCTGCTGGAGGAGGGCCAGGCCTTCACCGTGTGCGTCCCCTCCGAGGCCCAGTACGACGCGGTGGACTTCTGCGGCACCCGCTCTGGGCGGGAGTGCGACAAGTTCCGCGAGTGCGGCCTGCAGGTGCTGCCCTCGCTGCGGGTGGCCGTGCCCGGCATCGCCGGCTGCCCGGTCATCTACGAGTGCCGGGTGGTGCACCGCAGCGACGTCGTGCCGGAGCACCTCGTCCAGGAGGTGCGGGACAGCGCGTACCCCAAGGGCGACTTCCACCGCGTCTACTTCGGGGAGATCCTGGTGGTGCGGGCCCTGCCGAACGCGGGGGACCTCCTGCACCCCTGAGAGCCCGCGCCAGGCGGATGGAACGGCCATGCCCTGGGTGCAGTGTCGGTTCTACGCCGAACTGAACGACTTCCTGCCTCCGCACCGGCGGCAGGTCACCTTCGCCCACGAGGTGAAGGGGCGCGCCTCGGTCAAGGACGTCATTGAGAGCCTGGGCGTCCCCCACACGGAGGTGGACCTCATCCTGGTGAACGGGGAGTCGGTGGACTTCGGGTACCTGGTGCAGGAAGGCGACCGCATCGCCGTCTACCCCGTCTTTGAGAGCATAGACATCACCCCCCTCCTGCGGGTGCGCCCCCGTCCCCTGCGGGAGCCGCGTTTTGTGGTGGATGGGCACCTGGGGCGGCTGGCGGCGTACCTGCGCATGCTGGGCTTTGACACCCTCTACCGCAACGACTACACCGACGCGGAACTGGCCCGCCTTTCCGCAGAGGAGGGGCGCATCCTCCTGACCCGCGACCGCGGCCTGCTGAAGCGGAGCCAGGTCACCCACGGCTACTGCCTGCGGAACACCGCCCCCCGGGAACAGGTGGTGGAGGTCCTGCGGCGGTTTGACCTCTTCGGCCTGGTGGAGCCGTTCCAGAGGTGCCTGCGGTGCAACAGCCTCCTGCGGCCGGCGGCCAAGGAGGAGGTCTGGGACCTCCTGCCGCCCCGCGTTCGCGAGGAGCAGGGCGAGTTCCACCAGTGCCCAGCCTGCGGCCAGGTCTACTGGAAGGGCTCCCACTACCGGCGCATGGCCCGGTTCGTGGAGCACCTCCTGGAGGGGAACGGCCCGCCCACGGAGGGGGCAGCGGAGGCGTCCCGCGCACAAAGGGGTTCGGGGCCCGCGCCCCATCCCGGTTGACCCCGTGTCGCCCCCATGTTATAATGGGAAGTGAAGGGAGAGCCTCACATGCAGGTGGCAGCGACAGCGCGAGATATCGCCATCATCGTCCTCGCCGTGGAATCCATCGTCATCGGCGGCTTGCTCATCTTCCTCATCCTCCAGGTCCGCAGCCTGATCCGCTTGCTCCAGGAGGAGGTCAAGCCCATCTTGGATTCCACCCGGGAGACCGTGGGCACGGTACGGGGGACCACCTCTCTCCTGAGCGAGACGCTGGTGAACCCGGTTGTGGAGGTGGCTGGGTACTTGGCCGGCGTGCGCCAGGTCCTCCGCACCCTCGCAGGCCGCCGAGGGGACAGGCGCCCTCGCCGGGAAGGGGCCCAGCCGAGCCCCGCGCCTGACGAACGCACGCCACGCTGAACGAGCGAGAACGAAAAGGGAGGAGAACCATGGGCGACAAGAGCGGAGATTTCCTGGCAGGCTTCATCCTGGGCGGGCTGGTGGGGGCAGCCGTTGCGCTGCTCCTGGCCCCCCAACCGGGGGAGGAGACCCGCGCCCTCCTGCGGGAGCGCAGCATTGAACTGAAGGAGCGGGCCGACGAACTCTCGGCTGAGGCCAAGAAACTGGCGGCTGAACTGCAGGAACGGGGCAAGGGGACCCTGGAAGGGCAGGTGGGCCGGCTGAAGGAGGCTGTGGAGGAGGGCAAGGCCACGGCCGAGAAGACCAAAGAGGAACTCCTCAAGAAGGTCAAGCCTGCGGGGGAGACCGGGGCAGAGGCCGAGGCCTAGGGCCGCCGGCTGCGCCGTTTCCCCTTGGCCAAGGTTCCTGCGTGTCGCGTTCCGCGGAGGAGGGCAGGCTCGGGGTTTGCCCTCCTCTTGCTTCCCTCCACCGGGGGACCGGGGTGGATCCGATGCCTCCCGCCCAACGCAGGTTTTTGGCCGGCGTCCGGCTCCTGGTCCTGGCTTTCCTTGTGCTGCACCTGGGGGCGAGCGCCCTGCCCGAGGACCAGGCCTGGGGCGTGTGGCCGTTCAGCACCCTGCCGCCCCTGGCCCGCTGGGGTGCCCTCCTGGCTGCGGCGCTCCTGATCTGGCCGCCCGTGCACGGGGCCGTGGAGGCGGCGTGGGGCTGGGCGCGGCGGCTCCGCTGGCCGCACCTTTCCCGGGCCTGGGGGCGTGCGCTCCTGGCCGGGCTCGCGGCGGTGCCCTTCTGGTTCGGGCGGCTGGTCCACACCCGCTGGGGCGATGCCTACATCCTCACCCAGGCCATCCCCCATCCCCAGGTGCGCCTCACTTACACCTGGCAGGCCCCTCTGGACGTCTTCCTCCACGCCAAACTGTGGGCCCTGGCCCACGCCTGGTGGGGCTGGGACGTGATGCGCCTCTACAACGTCGTCAGCGTGGTGGCGGGGGTCGTCTTCCTGTACCTCCTCCTCTGGGCCGCCGACGACTGGGGCCGCTCGGCCCTGGAGCGGTACACCTTCGTCGGGTTTGTCGCCTCCCTGGGGATGATGCAGTTCTTCTTCGGCTACGTGGAGAACTACACCCTCATCCCCATCGGCATCCTGGCCTTCCTGTGGCTGGGCCTCCGCCACCTCCAGGGGCGCGCGCCGCTGTGGGCTGTGAGCCTGGCCCTGGCCCTGACCAACGCCTTCCATCCCTCCACGCTGGTGCTGTGGCCGGCGGTCCTCGTGCCCCTGGGCCGGCGAGGGGGCCCGGGATGGCGCTCCGCGCGGGCCTGGGCCGAGTGCATCCTCCCGCCGCTCCTGGTGGGGGCGCTGGTGCTCGCCCTCATGGAGCACGGCGGCCACGGCCTGGAGGCCCTCTTCGGGGCCGATTTCCCCGGCGGCGGAGACCGGCGCTGGTTCGTCCCCCTCTGGCAGACGGAGACCCGCTGGGAGCACTACACCTTCTTCTCTGCCGGCCACCTGCTGGATGTGGCCAACGAGCACCTCTTGGTGGCCCCCTTCACGGTGCCCCTGCTGGCCCTGGCCTACGGCCTCCTGCGCCAGCCCCGTGCCCTCTCCGACCCCGTGGAGCGCTTCCTGGCGGTGGCTGGCCTGTCGTACCTGGCGCTGACCCTGGTGTGGAACCCGGACTACGGGGGCCGGCGGGACTGGGACCTCTTCGCCCCGGCCGCCTTGCCCCTGACGGCATGGCTGGCCTACATCCTCCCGCGCCGCCTGGAGGACCCCCGGGCCCTCGCCAGCACTGCCTGGGCGGTCCTCCCCGCCTCCTTCGCGCACCTGGCGGGGTGGGTCTACTCCAACACCCTGCCGTGGTCGTGGCCGTAGGTCCTGGCCCAGGCAACCCACGCCTCGCCCCTGCGGACCTCACCCACCCCCTGGCCTTCGGCCTCCCCCTCCCTCTCCATCAGCGGATGGAGAGGGAGGGGGTTGGGGGGCGGGTGAGGTCATCCCAGGCCCAGGGCAACCCACGCCTCGCCCCTACGGACCTCACCCACCCCCTGGCCTTCGGCCTCCCCCTCCCTCTCCATCCTCATCGTTACCCATAAGTCAGGATGAGTCGGGAGAGGGCGAGGGGTGTAGTAGTTGCCACATGGCAGCCAGGTCGTTGAGGCGGCGAAGCCCGAGCCAGATGGTCTTGACTCCTGGTTCGCCATCA
>DAOTYM010000160.1:0-5863 GCA_034434775.1 Anaerolineae bacterium
CAAGGGACATGGTGGACGAGGTGACCTTACGCGCCGTCCTGGACAGCCTGCCGGAGGAGATCGTCCTCGTCGGGCCGGACCACGTCATCCGCTACATGAACCGCTTCGCCAAGGAGCAGTACGCCAAGGAAGGTGGCGAAGCCCTTGTGGGCCGCTCCATCTTTGACTGCCACAACGAGCGCTCCTGCGCCCTCATCCGGGAGGCCTGGGCGCGCCTTGTGGCCGGCGAGGATGAAACGCTCATGTCCGAAAACGAGAAGCGCCGGCTCTACCTGCGCGCCGTGCGGGACCCCCAAGGGCGGCTCCTCGGCTACTACGAGTGGTATGAGCGCCTCACACCTCGCGGCCAGCCCCCCGCCTCCCCAGAGGGAGGGCCGAAGGCCCTGTAGGGGCAGCGCACGGACCGCTCGCGCGGGCGAGGGCAAGGGAAGAGGGCAAGGGCGGCACCCTGGGGGCACGCCCTATGCCTCTCCAATTTGAAAGGGGCTGGGGGGATGAGGAAAGGTCCTGATCCGTCCCCCCAACCCCTTTGAATGTAGAGGCTTATACCTCGCACACGTCTGGCGCTTCCTGCACCCTTGCCTTCCTGGCCGGGCGTTCAAACATCCGCCGGGTGACGCACACGATCCACGACCAGTGCAGCGCCAGGTGCACCAGGACGCCAGCCGCCATGGCCACGCTTGCCCACACGTGCAGGTCGTTCCACGCGCCGCGGCTGAGGCCCAGGGCCAGGTTGTAGTAGTGCAGGTTCCGCCCGCCTTGGAAGCCGGCCGGCCCCGCCAACCACAGGACCAGGCCGCTCGCCCCCGAAAGCAAGAAGGCCAAGAAGATGGCCACATCTACCCAGTACAGCAGTTTCCCTCTTTTGTTCACGACAGGTTCCTCCAGAACAGATTTCTGCTGTGAGAATACATCCCACGTGTGGAGAACTCGTGAGGAAGGTGCGAAGAGTTTGTGAAGGCGCACACGGGGGTCGGGGGAGGGGTTCCTGGCCGCTTCGCCCAAAATCGCTGTGGCGCACGACTGGTATTGCACTACGGTGGTTTTTGACGATATGCTATCTGAGGGATGTAGGGGCGCACGGCCGTGCGCCCCTACGAGCCTGCAACCGGGACTTGAATGGCCGAAAACGGCATTTTCATCGTGGTCCAGCACTGGGCGCGGGCCGCGCTGCCTTTCCCGAAAGGTCTGACCAAACGTTGATACCTCTCTTATGAGATTCTGACAAAACTCCTCTATAATGCGGTCAGGTGCGCCGGGCCCGCGGGGTGCGCGGCCCACGCGCACGAGACTGTGAGGAGAGGAAACGAGGGCGAGGAGAAGCCCCATCCAAGGTCTGAGCGAACGGAGGCGAGAGGAGCATGAGCAAGATCATCGGCATTGACTTGGGTACGACCAACTCGGTGGTCGCGGTGGTGGAGGGCGGCCAGCCCACCGTCATCCCTACGGCGGAAGGGGGGAACCTGTGCCCCTCGGTGGTGGCCTTCACCAAGACGGGGGAGCGGCTGGTGGGCCAGACGGCGCGCCGCCAGGCCATCGTGAACCCGGAAAACACCATCTTCTCCATCAAGCGGCTCATGGGCCGCCGCTTTGACGATCCCGAGGTGCAGAAGGCCCGCAAGGTCCTGCCCTACAAGATCGTGGAAGGGCCCAAGGGCGACGCGCGGGTCTACATCCCGCAGACCGGGCGCGAGTACACGCCTCAGGAGATCTCGGCCATGATCCTCCGCAAGTTGAAGGAGGATGCCGAGGCCTACCTGGGCGAGAAGGTGGAGAAGGCCGTCATCACCGTGCCGGCCTACTTCAACGACAGCCAGCGCCAGGCTACCAAGGACGCCGGCCAGATCGCGGGCCTGGAAGTGGTGCGCATCATCAACGAGCCCACGGCGGCCTCCCTGGCCTACGGGCTGGACAAGTCCGAGGCGGAGACCATCCTCGTCTTTGACCTGGGTGGCGGTACCTTTGACGTCTCCATCCTGGAGGTCGGCGAGGGGGTGATTGAGGTCCGCGCCACCAGCGGCGACACCTTCCTGGGCGGCGACGACTGGGACCAGCGCATCGTGAACTACATCGCCGACGAGTTCCGGAAGGAGCACGGCATTGACCTGCGGCAGGACCGCCAGGCCCTCCAGCGCCTCAAGGAGGCCGCGGAGAAGGCCAAGATTGAACTTTCCACCATGACGGAGACGGAGATCAACCTGCCCTTCATCACGGCCGACGCCAGCGGCCCCAAGCACCTCCAGATGCGCCTCACGCGGGCCAAACTGGAGCAACTGACCGAGGACCTGGTCCAGCGGTGCCGCGGGCCCTTTGAGCAGGCCCTGCGCGATGCCAAGATGACCATCCGGGACATTGACGAGGTGGTGCTGGTGGGCGGTGCCACCCGCATGCCCATGATCCAGAACCTGGTCCGCGAACTGACCGGCGGCAAGGAGCCCCACAAGGGGGTCAACCCGGACGAGGTGGTGGCCGTGGGCGCGGCCATCCAGGCCGGCGTGCTGGCGGGCGAGGTCAGGGACGTGGTCCTCTTGGACGTGACGCCGCTGACCCTGGGCGTGGAAACCCTGGGCGGCGTGATGACGCCCATCATTGAGCGGAACACCACCATCCCAGTGCGGAAGAGCCAGATCTTCACCACCGCCGAGGACGGGCAGACGGCTGTCACCATCCACGTCCTCCAGGGCGAGCGTCCCATGGCCGCCGACAACATGACCCTGGGCCGCTTCAACCTGGAAGGCATCCCGCCCGCGCCCCGCGGCGTGCCGCAGATTGAGGTGACCTTTGACATTGACGCCAACGGCATCCTCAACGTCTCGGCGAGGGACAAGGCCACCGGCAAGGAGCAGCGGATCACCATCACCGCCACCACCAACCTGAGCAAAGAGGACGTGGACCGGATGATCCGCGAGGCCAAACTGCACGAGGCCGAGGACCGGCGCCGCAGGGAACTGGCGGAGGCCCGCAACGAGGCCGACAGCCTCATCTACCAGACGGAGAAACTGCTGCGGGAACTGGGCGACAAGGTCCCGCCCACCGACCGGGGCACCATTGAGGCCGCCATTGAGGACCTGAAGCGGGCCAAGGACACCGACGACACGGCCAAGATCCGCCAGTTGACGGAGCGGCTCAAGCAGGCCAGTTACGCGCTGGGCCAGCAGATGTACGCCCAGCAGCAGGCCGCCGGAGGCACCGCTTCGGAGAGGCCACGGTCGGGCGGGCCGACCAAGGGCGGCGGCGATGAGGACGTCATTGACGGCGAGTTCCGCGAGGCCTGAGGCCACCCTGGAACCCGAAGAGTGTCAGAGCCCTGGGGGAGCCGCAACCCGGCTCCCCCAGGCGGGGAATAGGGACCACGCATGGCACAACGGATCGTGCGCATCCCGGTGCGGGTGAAAGGCTCGGAGGAGCCTCCCCCTGAGCCCCGCCCGCCCACGGAAGAGGACACCATGGTAGCAGAAGAAGTCCATCGGAAAGAAGCGGACGAGCCCGCGGCGCAGGGACAGGAGGCCGCCGGCGCGCCTCCGGCCCCCGAGCCCTTGCCCACCACAGGGGCGAGGCCGGGGGAGGGCGCGGAGGGCGACCTGGAATGGTGGCGCGACCGGGCCCTGCGCCTGCAGGCGGAGATGGAAAACTTTCGCAAGCGGCAGCAACGCCTTGCCGAGGAGCAGGTCCGCGCCGACCGCGAACGGGTCCTGCGCGCCTTCCTCAAGGTGGCCGACGACCTGGAGCGGGCCTTGCACGCTGCGGAGGCGGACCCGGAGCGGCTGCGCGAAGGGGTCCGGTTGATCTACCAGACGCTCTTGAACCTGCTGGAAAAGGAAGGCGTCCGCCGGGTGGAGGCAGTCGGGCAGCCCTTTGACCCCAACCTGCACGAGGCGGTCACAGCCGTTCAGGGACAGGGCGCAGAGGGGTCTGAGCCCAAGGTAGTGGAGGTGATTGAGCCCGGCTACACGCTGGGGGACCGCCTGTTGCGGCCTGCCAAGGTGGTCGTCAGCAAGTAGGGCAGGCACACCGACATTGAGGAGGTCTGGGATGTCCTGGCTGCTCCCCCGAGCGGGCCAGGACATTTTCTCTATCCCCGGGGCGGGGGTAGGGCCTGTAGGGGCGATTCACGGATCGCCCCTACACCCCCTCGCCCGGCCCCCCGACACGGAGAGGGAAGGCTGGGGGTAGGGATGAGGGCGACTGAGCCCGAGGACCCGGACAGGGAGACAGGTAGGAAGCATGGAGTACAAGGATTATTACAAAATCCTGGGGGTAAGCCGCGACGCCAGCGAGAAGGAGATCAAGAAGGCCTTCCGCCGCCTGGCGCGCCAGTACCACCCCGACGCCAACCCGGGCAACCCCGAGGCTGAGGAGAAGTTCAAGGAGATCAACGAGGCCTACGAGGTCCTTTCCGACCCGGAGAAGCGGCGGAAGTACGACCAGTTTGGGGCGGACTGGCAGCGCTGGCAGCAGATGGGCGGCGGCGCGGCCGACTTTGACTGGAGCCGCTGGGCCGCCGGGCCGGCCGGGCAGCGGGTCCACGTGCGCTATGCCAC
The DNA here is from genome assembly GCA_034434775.1 of Anaerolineae bacterium. Taxonomy (GTDB): domain Bacteria; phylum Chloroflexota; class Anaerolineae; order DTPP01; family DTPP01; genus DAOTYM01. The sequence goes on from DAOTYM010000160.1 coordinate 4,542, forward strand.
GGCCGAGGACCTGGAGGACCTCTTCGGCGGCCAGAGCCCCTTCTCCGACTTCTTCACCTTCCTGTTCGGTGGGCTTGGAGGAGGGGCGGAGGCGCCAGGAGCGGAGGAGTTCGCCTTCCGCACCAGGCCCCGGGCTGGCCAGGACCTGGAACACGAGGTGGAGATCACCCTCCAGGAGGCGTACACTGGCACCACCCGCACCCTCCAGGTGGGGGACCGCCGCCTGGAGGTCCACATCCCCCGGGGGGCCCGCACCGGCACCAAAGTGCGCATCGCCGGCGCGGGGGCCCCGGGCGTGGCCGGTGGCCGCAGCGGGGACCTGTACCTGCGGGTGAAGGTCCTGCCGGACCCGCGCTGGGAGCGGCAGGGCGACGACCTGCACACCACCGTCCCCGTGGACCTGTTCACGGCCGTCCTGGGGGGCGAGGTGAACGTCCCCACGCCCACGGGCCAGGTGGTGCTCAAGGTCCCGGCGGGGACGCAGAACGGCCGCGTCTTCCGCCTGCGGGGCAAGGGGATGCCCAAACTGCGCCAGCCCGACCAGTACGGCGACCTCTACGCCAAACTGGAGGTCCGCCTTCCCACGCACCTGACGCCGCGGCAGCGAGAGCTCTTTGAGGAACTGCGCCGCATCTCGCAGGCGTGAGAGGCAGGAGAGGAATCCCATGTTTCGCAAGATCGTCTTCGCCAACGACGGTTCGCCGGCGGCCGACCGGGCCCTCTTCTACCTGGAGCACCTGGCCCGGGAGGAAGACGCCGAGGTGATCGTGGTCCATGCCTACGAGCCGCCCAAGCGGTACGCTGGGCAGGAGGGGTACGACGCCCTGGTGGAAGCCTACGAACGGCTGGCCCACGAGATTGTGGACGAGGCCGTGGAGCACCTCTCCCAGGCCGGGGTGTCGGTCCGGGGGGTCGTGCGGGAAGGGCCGGCGGCCCGGGTGATCCTGGGCGTGGCCCAGGAGGAGAAGGCCTCCCTCATCGTGCTGGGCAGCCGGGGCCCTTCCAGCGCGGCTGAACTCCTGCTGGGCAGCGTGAGCATGGAGGTCCTGCGCTTTGCCCAGTGTCCGGTGCTGGTGGTGCCCTGAGACCCCACACCGGAGGATGCCCGCTCAGGAGGAGGTGGAGATGATGAGAAGAGAACGCAACCTGAAGCGCACGGTGGCCTTGGTCCTGACCTTGGCTGTAGCGGCCCTGGGGGTGCTGGGCTGCCAGTTGGCGTCGCTGCCGGCCCTTTCCACCCCGACGCCGGCCCCCACGCCAACCTACACGCCTGTGCCCACGCCCACCCCCCTCCCGCCCGCGCCGCCTGTCCCATCTGCGGC
>DAOTYM010000161.1:0-4971 GCA_034434775.1 Anaerolineae bacterium
CCATTTTCGCCTTTTTGCGCGATTTCGGCAAGTCGGGGGCGAGGTCGGGCCGAAACCCAGGGCAATCCGTGGAGCGCCTCGGCGGACTTTACCCCACTGCCTGTGGCGGCATTCCCCTGCCTCTTTGCGGGCGGAAGGGGGATGGCCGGTGGCCAGGGGTGGAAGGGGGCCTGCCGGCTCCTCTTGCTGGACCACAGTGAAAATTCCGTTTTCGGCCATGCGGGTCACGGTTGCAGCCTCGTAGGGGCGCACGGCCGTGCGCCCCTACTCAGATTGCATATTGTCAAGAACAGCCGTGGCGTAGTACTGTGGCGGGGCGCAACGTTTGGTGCTACAATGCGTATAGCAAGTGGGAAAGGGGCCGAGGCGGCACAAATCTTATGGAGACGCAGGCCGCGCAGCAGGAGCAAGAGTGGATCGCCCAGGCCCGCCAGGGAGACCTGGGGGCCTTCGCCCACCTGGTCCAGGCGTACCAGCGGCCGGTGTACAACCTGGCCTACCGCATGCTGGGGAACGTCCAGGACGCGGAGGACGCGGCGCAGGAGACCTTCCTGCGGGCTTTCCAGCACCTGCAGACCTACGACCCGCGCCGCAAGTTCGCAACTTGGATCCTGAGCATCGCCTCCCACCACTGCGTGGACCGGCTGCGCCGGCAGCGCCGCCCGTGCGCTTCCCTGGACGAAGCGATGGAGCAGGGCCTCCCTCCAGCACCAGAAGGCGACCCGGAGGAAACCGCCGCTGCCAGAGAGGCCAGCGACGAGGTACAGCGGCTTCTCCTCCTCCTGGGGCCGCGGGACAGGTTGACAGTGGTCCTCTACTACTGGTACGGCATGAGCCACAGCGAGATCGCCGAAGCCACAGCCTCTTCGGTGAGCGCGGTGAAGTCTCGCCTGCACCGGGCTCGCCTGGCCCTGGCCAAGGCGCTCCAGGAGCAGAGGGAGGCGGAGGCACGCAGACTTCCAGGGAGCAGGTCGCCCCAGGAGGTGGAAGGCTTGTGAGCCACTGCGGAAACGCCCACCAATGGATGTCAGCATCGCTGGACCGCGGGCTGGGTCCCGAGGAAGCGCGTGCCCTGCAGGCGCACCTCCGGGCCTGCCCCCGCTGCCGGGCCACCTGGGCCGCCCTCCAGGAGGTGGACCACCTCTTGTCCACACACCCCACGGTCCCGGTCCCGGCAGGGTTTGCCGGGCGGACCTTGGCCCGCCTGGAGGCGCGGGGGGCGGCCGTGGCGGCGCGGCAGGGCCGGGGAAGCGTCCCCTGGCCCGCGGCCGGCTTCGCACTGGCGGCCCTCTCCCTCTTCCTCTGGTGGATCGCTCTGCTGGGCCTTCCTGCCCTCCTCTCCCAGGCCGCCCCGGCCATATGGTCTGGGTTGCGCCTCCTCGGAGAGGCCCTGGCGATGCTGGCGCGGTCTCTGATCCACCTGTTGGACCTGCTGGTGCCCTTCTGCAGGGGCATGGCCTTGGCTGCGGGCGCCCTGGCCCTGGCCTGCTCCCTGGCGGCCGTGGGCGGCAGCCTGCGGAAGGCCCGCGTGCGTGTCTGAGGCACGAGGATAGAAACCTACCTACGGAGGTGATCGCATGCGCAAAAGAGGTTGGCAGCTGATCTTGGCCCTGGCCCTAGTGCTCCTGGTGGCCATCCCCGCCTGGGCCGACGACGGACGCCAGGGCATCGTGCGCTTCGGGGAAGACCTGGTGGTCCGCCCCGGCGAGCGCGTGCGGGGCGATGCCGTCGTCTTCGGGGCGAACGCCCTGGTGCAGTCCGGCGGCCTGATCGCTGGAGACCTGGCTGTGATGGGGGGCTCGGCCACCATCCAGGGCGAGGTGCTGGGCGACGTGGCTGCCTTCGGCGGCAACGTGGACCTGCAGGAAGGGTGCCTCGTTTCCGGGGACGTGGTCAGTTTCGGCGGGGCAGTGCACCAGGCTTCGGGCGCCCGGGTCCAGGGGCAGGTCCTCTCTGGCTTCCGGTGGCCCGGATGGCAGGGGATGTCCTGGCCGTGGCGGGGTCTCTTTGGGGAGCCGGAGGGCCCCGTGCAGGGACGCTTCCCCTTCTGGACGGAAGCCGCTCTGGCTGGCCTGATCGGCTTGGTGCGGGGGGTGATCGGCGCCCTCATCAGCGCCCTGCTCCTGGCGGGCCTGGCCATCCTGACCATGCTCTTCCTGCCCCGCCACACCCGGCAGGTGGCCGCCTGTGTGGAGACGGCCTGGCCTGCCAGCCTGGGCGTGGGCATCCTGGCCGTCGTCGCCGCTGTGGCCGCGGCGGTTGTGCTCATCCTCACCCTGTGCCTGGCCCCCATCGGCCTCTTGCTCCTCGTGGCGACGGCAGCGGCCTGGCTCTGGGGCCTCATCGCCATCGGGGTCCTCATCGGGGAGCGGCTCTTCCAAGCCCTCAACGTGGCCGACGTCTCCCCCCTCTGGGAGGCCGCCGCGGGAGTCGCCCTCCTCGTCCTGGTGACCAACGTCCCCTGCATCGGCTGGGCGCTGGGCCTCGCCGCGGGGCTGATCGGCCTCGGCGCGGTGACGCTCACCCGGCTCGGCACGCGCCCCTACCAGCCCAGCGCGGGGACCCCGGAAGGCCCTCCCCCACCGCCGCTCCCAGAAGGGCCGCAGGAGCCGCCGCCCGCCATCCTTCCCGAAGGGTAGTCCTCTTGGGGGCCCACGGAAGCGTGGGCCCCTTTGCTTCTTCTGGAGCGAGCCTTGCCTGGGTAGGGGCGATCCATGCATCGCCCCTCCGGGGCCTGGCGGCCTGCGCCGCCGTCCCATCCCCTTGCGATTTCAGATGTTTGCGTGGCACTTGACGGATTGGCTAGAAGATGTTATAATAACCTTGCAACCTGATGACCACGTTGGGCGGAGTTGTGTCCCGCGTCTTGTCCCCCCACGGCATGTGCACATCGTGATGGCAGCCGTCCAAGCTGCAAGGACGACGTAGGCCGCATTCCGCCAGGGAAAGCCCGTAGGACTCCACCTCACAGGCATGGCGTTTGACCAGAGAGCCGGGATGGGCGCCCCAGGTCCGACCAAGCCATCCAGCCGCATGGAGAGGGGTTGGCATCTCAAGCAGATGCCAGGTTCTGCGCGCGCTTGAGCGCGCCTCTGACCCGCTGGCGCCCTGCGCCCCTGCCATAATTTAAGGGGAAGCCTCTCTGTGCCCTTGGGAGAGGCGCTCCAGATCGGGCCCCAGCGGGCTCCTAACAAGAAGGATTTTCCAATAGCCAGGGAACATAGCAAGAGGGAGAGGAAGCCTTGAATATTGCAGAACTGGAACCATTGACCTTGACTCAACTCCGGGAAATGGCCCGGGAGATGGAGATCACCGGCTACACGCGGCTCAAGAAGCACGAACTCATCATGCGGCTCCTCCAGGCCGACGCCGAGCGACAGGGGTTCATCTTCGGCGGCGGCGTCCTGGAGATCATGCCCGATGGGATCGGCTTCCTGCGCTCCGACCACCTCCTGCCAGGTCCCGAGGACGTCTACGTCTCCCAGTCCCAGATCCGACGTTTCGGGATGCGCACCGGCGACTGGGTGGTGGGGCAGGTGCGTCCCCCCAAGGATACGGAGAAGTACTACGGCCTCCTGCGGGTGGACGCCATCAACGGCGTGGACCCAGAGGTGGCCAAGCGCCGGCCCCACTTTGACTCGCTGACCCCCATCTTCCCCAACCAGCAGATCGTCCTGGAGACCGAGCCGCACATCCTGTCCACCCGCCTGATAGACATCATCGCGCCCATCGGCCGGGGCCAGCGCGGCCTGATCGTCTCGCCCCCCAAGGCCGGCAAGACCACCATCCTCAAGCAGATCGCCAACGGCATCACCACCAACTACCCCGACATCCACCTGATGGTGGTCCTCATCGGCGAGCGGCCCGAGGAAGTGACCGACATGGACCGCTCCGTGGAAGCCGATGTGGTGGCCTCCACCTTTGACGACCCGGTGGAGAACCACGTGCGGGTGGCGGAGATGGCCCTGGAGCGGGCCAAGCGGCTGGTGGAGGGCCGGCGCGATGTGGTCATCCTGCTGGACTCCATCACCCGGCTCGCCCGCGCCTACAACCTGGTGGTGCCGCCCAGTGGCCGGACCCTCTCCGGTGGCCTGGACCCGGCCGCCCTCTACCCGCCCAAGCGCTTCTTCGGCGCGGCGCGGAACGTGGAAGAAGGGGGCAGCCTGACCATCATCGCCACCTGCCTCGTGGATACCGGCAGCCGCATGGACGACGTCATCTACGAGGAGTTCAAGGGCACCGGCAACATGGAACTCCACCTGAACCGCAAACTGGCCGAACGGCGCATCTTCCCGGCCCTGGACATTGAGCGCTCCGGGACCCGGCGCGAGGAACTCCTCCTGGACGAGGACACCCTGCAGCGGTCCTGGCTCCTGCGCCGCATGGTGGATGCCATCGGAGGCGGGCCAGAGGCCACCCAGGCCGTCCTGGAACGGCTGCGGCGCACCCGCGACAACAAGGAGTTCCTGAGCACCCTCAACAAGGACATCCTCTAAGGGGGCATGCCCATGTCCCGGCGCCGCTCGGGGAGCCTGGCTCCCCTCGCCTCCCGTCCCGGATGGCTCAGCCTCGGCTCCCCCAGCCGCCGCCGGGCACGCCGTTCCCTCCTGGGCCTCTTCGCCCTGTCCGTCTTCGTTGGGCTGTTGGCTGGAACCGCCTTCTGGCTGGATAGACACCCCCTGCCCCTGTGGGACCTCGTCCTCGCCGCGCCCCGCGCGGGCGCTCCCACGGCGGAACCGCCCCCCCTTCCCGCGCCGGCCTACAAGGCCCCGCCTTCCGGGATGCTCATCCGGGCAGCCCTGGCCCAGACGGAGATCCCGGAGCGGCCGCGCCTGGAGATCATCACCTACACCGTCCAGCCGGGGGATACGGTCCATGCCATCGCCAAGAAGTTCGGCATCTCGCCCGAGACCGTGGTCTGGGCCAACGGGGACCTGGAACTGCACCCCGACATCCTCAAGATCGGGCAGG
>DAOTYM010000162.1:0-17575 GCA_034434775.1 Anaerolineae bacterium
GAAGGAGTGGGGCAGAGGGTGCCGTCGACGCCCTCGGCCTTGGCGTGCCAACCGGCCGAAAGGGTCAGGGTGTGGGACGCCTCCCGCCGCAGGAAGAGGGAGACCCAATCGGCGCCGAAGGTGCGCCCTGCCTGCTCCACGATCTCCCGGGCCAGCGCGTCCAGGTCCAGGTTGGAGGTCAGGGCGCGGCCCAGTTCTAGGAGGCCGACGATTTCCGAGAGGCGTTCCTTCTCTTGGAGGAGGGCGCGGCGTTCCAGGCAGCGCCGGACCACGCGCACCAGGTCCTCTGGGTCAAAGGGCTTGGGCAGGTAGTCGTAGGCCCCGCCCCGCATGGCCTCCACCGAGGTGCGGATGGTGGCGTAGCCGGTGAAGAGGATGACGTCGGTCTCCGGGTACAGTTCCTTGATGCGGGAGAGGAGCCCCAGCCCGTCCAGGCCGGGCATCTTGAGGTCGGTGAGGACGAGGTCGTAGCGGATGGCGGAGAGGAGTTCCAGGGCCTGCTCGCCGTTCTGGGCCGCGTCTGCCTGGTAGCCCGATGCCTTCAGGGCGTCCATGACCAGGCCGCGGATGTCGGCCTCGTCGTCCACTACCAGCAGTCTGGGTCGCCTTCGGACTGGTTCCACGTTCGCTGCCCGTGCACCAGTGGTGATTCACCCCAGTGGGTTGGGGAACCGGGGGCCAGAGCAGGGGCATAGTAGCATCGGACGGAGAAACTGTCAAATCTCCCGCTCGGGGCTTGGGCGGGCACCCTTTCCCCCCGCCCGCGGGACACGCGTAAGGCGCGCCTCTGGCCCAAAGGTACTATGGACGGCCTCCATGCTATCCCTTAACATAAAGGTAAGGACTGCGGGGGTTGCCCGGGGCCGCCTCGCCCGGCTTGACAGGGCCGAGAAAGTGGGGTATACTGACACCAACACGACATAATCCGGCTCAGTCGCTTCGGGCGAGGGGAGGAACCGTTGGGTCAACCACCGAGACAGACCGGCAACACCGCACAAGACGCCAAACCCACGACGAGCATCCGCTCCCGGTCTGTGGCGCTGGTCCTCGTCCTGGCCACCTTGTTCCTGGCGGTCAGTTTCGGCCGAGAGGCCCTGGCCATCCGCCAGAAGGAAGAGACGTTGCGGGTCCTCCAGGCCCAGGTGGCGGACTTGAGGGAGCAGCGGGACGAACTGAAGAGGTGGTTGGATGTGGTGCGGAGCCCGGAGCACATGAGGCGGATTGGGCACGACCAGATGGTGATGGGCTTCCCAGGGGAGGAACGCTGGATCCCTTACGTGCCGGCCCAGGCGGCGTCCGGGGGGACAGGGCCGGCTTCCAAGGACACCTCCCCTCAGCCCCAGGCGGCCAGCCCGCCGCCTTCAGGAGGGTACTGGTCCCTCTGGCGTCAGTACCTGTTCAGGTAGGTTGTCCGGGGGACGACGGGACCTCCTGAGGGAGCCAGCCCCTCCGCCACGAAAAGCAGCCCCCTGTTCCGGCAAAGAGCCGAGCCACATCCCCAGAGAGCGAGAGAGAGCGAGAGCCCGTGCGGCTGCACGGGCAAGAGGTTGTTCACGATGGACGCGGTGCTCCACGAAGCCCAGGAGCAGGCCCCGACCCTCCAGGCTGGGGGGCCGGAGTCCCGGCTCCTCATGGAACTGGGCGTGGATGTCTTCGTGAACATCCGCCACTACGTGGAGATCGGGGGGCGCACAGGGCCGCTCCACGACCACTCGTGGCGGATTGAGGTGGTCTGCCAGGCGCTGCGCGGCGACCTCCACGAGGACGTCCTGGTGGAATTCGCCGTGGTGCGGGAACGGGTGCAGGCCATCGCCAGGGCCTGGGACGGCCAGGTGCTGAACGACCTGCCGGCCTTCCGAGGAGTCCAGCCCACGGTGGAGAACGCCGCCCTGCGCCTGCACCGGGCTGTGCGCCAAGCCTTGGCCGGGCTGCCGGTCCGCCTGGCCTCGGTGACCATATGGGAGAACCCGACCCATTTCGTGCGCCTGTCGGAGTGCTGAACGTGTTGGGGGGACGACGCTGGAGGGAGCCCCTGGCGACAGGGGTGGCTTTGCTTGTCCTGTGGGTCTGCCTCCTGGCCGCCACCTGGAGGGTGACCCTGGCGCCCGGCTGGGTGGGGCCGTGGTCCTCCGATGCGTGGGGGCACGTGGCCAAGGCCGAGTACCTCCTCCGGTGCTGGAAGCAACGGGTTTTCTTCCCCACCATATACCCCGATTGGTACCTGGGCCATGAACTCTTCCGCTATTACGCGCCCGTGCCCTACATCCTCCTGGCCTTGCTCTTGGCCGCGTTGGGAGACCCTGCGCGGGCTTCCCAATGGTACGTGGTCCTGGCCCTTGGGGCCGGGGGCAGTTCCTTCCTCTTGTTCCGCAGACGCTTGGGGCTAGTCCCTGCAAGCCTTGCCGGGTTCCTCTTCACATTCTACCCCGACCACTGGCGCGTGGCCTTTGCCGAGGGCAACCTCCCCCGGCTCACCGTGGTAGCGCTGCTTCCCTTGGCCGTGTGGCTTGCCCACGAAGCACTCTACGCTGGGGAGAAGGGCTCCATGCGCCGCCTTCTGGGGCTGGGGTGTCTCACCGCCCTGATGGTCCTCTGCCACGCCATGGCCGCCGCCATCGCCGTGGCTGTGTTGTTGTCTTTCGGCATCCTGTGCGCCCTCTGGTCCAGGCAGCGTGCCCAGGGCTTGCTGCGTCTCTTGTCCTCGCTGGGCTTGGGCCTTGCGCTCTCCGCCTGGTGGTTGCTTCCCAGCCTCCGTGGCGGCATCACGGGGCTCAGCGCGGCAGCCATGAGTGAGGCTCAGGCTTCTTTCCCGCCCTTCCAGGCCCTGAACCCCCTCTCGCGCCTCGCCAACCCCGAGGCGTTCTATCTTGGCGTGTCCTTCTTCCTCGGCCTCCTCGCGCTGGCCTTCTGGAAGCGGATGCGTTCCTTGGAGAGAGGGGCGGTGCTGACGGGCCTACTGGCCGGCCTGATGCCCCTTTCGCCCGTGAGGGGCCTGTGGAGCGCGCTGCCCGGCTCTCACCTCCTGTGGCCCATTCGGTTCACCTCCCTCGCTGGGACGTTCCTGCCCTTGGGTCTGGCGGCTGTCCTCCATGGCCTCAGAGGCTTCGCGCAGCGTGCAGGGGTGGGGGCCTTGGCCCTGGTCCTGGTGGTAGATGCCTGGGGGACCATCCCCCTAGCTCGCCCTCAGGACCCACCAGTGTGGCTAGAAGCCGTTGCTGCCCAGATGCAGGGCTTACCCGGCTGGCGCGCGGCCACCCTGGACCTCTCCCGCATGGGATCCAAGCCCGCCCGGTTCTTGCCGCGGGAGCAGGTCTACGGATGGGCTTATCAGGGCGCGCCCAACGCCCGCGCTGTGGCCAGCCTGAACGAGGCCCTGGTCTCCGGACTGGGAGCCTACGTGGTGGACCGCTTGGACGAGATGGGCGTGGACGACGTGCTCTGGCTGGACGTGCCGCCAGCCCAGGGGAACGTGCTGCAGGACCTACAGGCGGCTGGCTTCCGGGTCCTTTCTGCCTCCGGCCCTCAGATGTGGCTCCACCGTGACGGCCTGGGGCCCAGGGTCTTCTGGGTGGCGTACCCAGTCCTGGGCATTGGCACGGGGGCCTACAACGTGGCCCCGGTGTGGCCTCAGATGGGGGTGGGGGGAGAGCGCCCCCTGGACGACTACCGTCTGGAAGAACTCCAGGAGTTCGGCGTTTTGTTCCTCTCCCGGGCCACGTGGCGCGATCGGGATAGGGCCGAAGCCCTGGTGCGCGCCTACGCGGAGGCCGGGGGCACGGTGGTGGTGGACCTCACGGGGTCGCCCCAGGACGTCTGGGCGCGCCTCCCCAAGTTCCTGGGGGTGTACGCCGAGCCGGTCTGGTTGGAGGGGCCCCAGGTGCTCCACGGCCCGGCAGGAGACGTGCACCTCGCCCCCTTCCCCCCTCAGGAAGAGGGCCCCTGGCTGGCCCACACGCCCCAGGGTCCGGGCCTGGAGCCGGTGTGGACCTTCTCATACCTGGGGGAAGAGGCCACGGCCGTTGGCCGGATGCGACTTGGGCGGGGCACGGTCTGGTTCGTGGGCCTGAACCTCCCCTGGCATGCCCGCGTCACCGGCGACCGGGCCTCGCGGGCGCTCCTGGGGTACCTGCTGGGGCTTGAGGAAGGGGGACGGCCCCTGCGGCTGCCTATCCCCGCCGCGGCCTATTCCGCCGGCCCGGAGGGACACCGGTTCCACCTGCGGGACCTGCCGGGCGGGTGGGTCCTGGTTCCGGTCTCCTGGCGGGATGATGTCCGCGTGCGCTGGAACGGTGCAGATGTGGAGGCTCTGCCGATGAACGACTTGCTCTGGGTCCACTTGCCCGCGGGCGATGGCGTGCTGGAGGTGGGGAGCCGTCTCCCGCCTGGCCGCCTGGCCGGTACGGGCATCTCCCTGGTGGCCGCGCTCGTGGGGGGCCTCTGGGCCGTGCGCCGATGGCCCTGGCGCCGGGGGATTGGCCTCCTGCTCGCGGCGTTGGCCCTCCTCGGCTTCACGGCCCAGCCTGCCCTCGCCGCCGGGCCCATCGTGGTGGACGGGCAGTTCAGCGACTGGGACGGGCAGGCCTACCTGGACGACCCCATAGGGGACGCCCACATCCCCTCCACTGACATTGCGCGTTTCTACTGGGCCACCAACCCTGGCGACGGCACGGCGTACTTCATGTTCCAGCGGGCCCAGGAGCACGAGCCGCGCGGGGTCCTCTACCTCCTGTGGGTGGATACGGACAACAACGGCCAGTACGGCGAGCCCCAGGACCGCCTGGTTTTAGTGCTGTACCATGCCCAGAACGGAGACAGCGTGGTGCTGGTCACGGTCCTCACTGGCACGGGGCAGGCCATCCGGACCTACGGGGGAGACTGGGGCGACAGCCGTGAAGAGGGGGGCACGCGGTGCGAGTTCGGCGTTTCCTTTGACGACCTGGGCATCACCGCGGGGCAGGCCATCCGCATGTTCCTGCAATCGGCCCCGGGTGGCCAGGGGAACTTGATCTCCGACCGGGCACCAGACGCGGGGGATGTGCAGTGGTCCCCCGTGGACGCGCTGGGCTACGGCCTTCTGGGCATGTTCCTCGGGGGTGGGGTGGTCCTCCTGACCCTCACCCAGCGGGCCCGGGAGCGGAGGGCCGTGCCGATTCCCGCCCGGTCCTCTGACGGGGCACGGAGGTAAGGCGCGATGGGCCTGTGGCGCGGCCATGCGGACCCTCTGACATGGGCCTGGGCGCTTTTGGGGGCTCTTGTGTGGCTCGCCCTGGTCCTCGCGCTGCGCCGCGGCCGCATCTGGCTCTTCTACTACCTGGTGGCGGCCGTGGGGTGGTGCTTCGGCCTGGTCCTCCTCCTGCGGGAACTCCTCCCCGGAGAGGCCACGCTGGCCATGGCCACCGCCTACAGCACCCACTCCCTGGCGAACCTCCTGGACATCCCCACCCGGGTGTTCCGGTCGGCTCCAGGGCTCCTCCTCGTGCTGGTCATCGCCCAGCAGTCGGGCTGGACAGTCCTCCAGATCGGGCTGGAATCCTCGGGGCTTCTGGAACTGTCGGTCCTGAGCGGCCTCCTGCTCTTCTACCCTGGCATGCCTTTCCTGCGGCGGCTCCTGAGCCTGGCCGCAGGCCTTGTCGCTACCTATGCTGCGAATGTACTGCGGGTTCTCCTCATCGTCGCCGTGCTGCACTTCGCGGGCAAGGACTCGCTCCTCTTTGCCCACACCTTTCTCGGCAGGGCCTTCTTCTTCACCGCGACCGTGGCCATCTATTGGTACCTGATGACCCGCTCCTCCCTGCAGGTGTTGCGGGAGAGGGTGCTGCACGCCCTGGGGGAGGAAGCGGCATGAGCGCGTGGGCCTTCCTGGTCTTCTGGGGAGCGTGGCTCCTCGTCCCGATCCTGGTGGATGGCATGGCCGCGCTGGTCAACTTGGTGGGGGTGTGGCTGGCTGTGGCCAGGGAACGGCGGGCAGGCCACGGGGCCCCAAACTCGGTGTGGCTTCCCTACGTTTCCATCATCGTGCCTGTGCACAACAGCGAAGCCACTTTGGGCCCTTGCCTCCGCTCCCTCCTCAGGCAGGACTATCCCCCAGACCGCATGGAGGTCATCGCCGTCAGCAACGGCACCACCGACCGTTCCTTTGACGTCTTCTCGGCCGTGCAGGGCCGCGCCTGGCCTGGCCGCCTGGTGTGGATGCAGACTGGCCGCTCGGGCAAAGCCTGGGCGCTGAACGCTGGCATCCACGTCGCCACAGGCCAGATCCTCATCAACGTGGACTCGGACGTGGTCCTGCACCGCTCTGCCGTGCGCAGGATGGTGGAACGCTTCCAGAGCGAGCCGCTGGGAGCGGCGACCGGCGCTGTGGTCGTCCGGGTCCCCTCTCCCGGGGTTTCCGGCTGGCGCCGGCTCCTGGCCGCCTGCGAATACCTGGAGTACCTCTCGGCCTTCGTGGTGGGCCGGCGTTTCCAGACCCTTTCGGACTCCCTGTACACCCTGGCCGGCGCGTTCTCGGCCTTCCGCCGCGAGGCCCTGTTGGAGACCTTCCTCTACTCCAAGCGGACGGTGAGCGAGGATACGGACCTCACCTTCGCCCTCCGGGAGAGGGTGGGGCACCGGTGGAAAGTGGCCTGCGTCCCAGAGGCCGTCGCCTATGTGGAGCCGACTCCCTCCCTGACCGCCCTGCACGCCCAGCGGACCCGGTGGCAGCGGGGGGAACTGGAGGTCTCCAGCCTCTACCCCCGGCTGAGCCAGCGGGCCCCCTGGAAGGTGCGGGGCTTTGCCGGGGCGCGGGTTCTCTTGGTGGACCACACCTTGTCCTTCCCCCGCCTGGCCTGGACGTTCCTCTTCCCCGCCCTGGGTTGGTTTGGAGGGTACCCCTGGTCGCTGATCCTCTGGGCCTTCGCCATGCTCTACCTCTTCTACGCCCTGGTGGAGGTGGCCTGGACCGCCGTCTGCTACCTCCTGGGGGACGGGGCCACGCGGCGGCGGGTCCGGGACTGCGCCTGGGCTGCGCTGGCCATGCCCCTCTACCGCTTCGCCATCTTCTGGTTCCGCATGGATGGCTTCCTGCGGGCCCTGGCCGAGCCTCCGATCTGGCGGGTGCGGGCCCCGTGGCTGCAGGCCCGGGAGTCGGCCGCCCGCGGGGTCCAGTGGGCCTGGCAGACTGCCCTGGGGGCCTGGGCTCGCCTGCAGCAAGGAGGGGCCTTTACCCTGCATCCCTTGGCCAGCGGGTGGCGCGAAGGCGTGCGGAAGGAGGTCCACAACCTCCTCTCCGCGGTGCTCTCCTTCCTGGCCCGGGCGCGGGCTTTCTCTTGCGAACAGGTGTGCTCCCTGGAGCGGGGGATCGGGCCCAGCGCCCAACTTGACGGAAGCCACCCCCGCCGGTAAAATGCTCCACACGTACACCCCACAGCGCTATGGAAGGGAAATTGGCGAAGATCCTGGAGACGCTCAACGGCCATCCCCTCACGGCCAGGCTGCTCATCGCGGCTGAGTCCCGCCCGTTGGGGCAGAAGTTGCTGGCCTACCTCCAGACGCACGAAAAGGAGGTCGTGCGCTTCTTCAAGTTCGCCCTGGTGGGGACGCTGGGGGCCTTCATTGACTTCGGCGTCCTGAACCTCCTCATCCTGGGGGCTGGGATGCCCAAGGTCTGGGCCAACACCTGTTCCTTCTCCGCCGCGGTCCTCAGCAACTTCACCTGGAACCGCCTGTGGACCTTCCCGGAGTCGCGGGCAAGGCCCCTGCGCACCCAACTGCCCCAGTTCACCCTGGTGAACCTGGCCGGGCTCTTCATCAACCAGGTGGTCTTCCTGAGCCTGGACCACTACCTGTTCGGGCCGCTCTTCGGGCGGCTGGGGTACAATCTGGCCAAGGCCGTAGCCACCCTCATCGTGCTCTTCTGGAACTACGGCGTCAACCGGGTCTGGACCTACAAGGGGCTGTAGTGTTCGGGCACAGTGCCTCGGGCCTGCACATCGTGGTGGACTTCACCGCCGCCTTCCACCAGGGGGCCGGCATCGGGCGCTACACGAGGAGCCTGATCCGGGCCGCCCTGGCGCGGGATAGGGCCAACCGCTATACCCTCCTCCACGCCCGCGCCGGGGCCGATGCCCGGCGCCGGTTCGCCCAGGCCCTGCCCCCCCACGCCCGCCTCGTCCAGGTCCCCCTGAGCCCCCGCTGGTTCACCCTGCTCTTCCACCGCTGGGGCCTGCCGCTCCCCCTCGCCGCCCTTGTCGGCCCCTGGGACCTCTACCACTCGCCCGATTTCGTCTTGCCACGCCTGCGCGGAGGGAAGACGCTGGTCACGGTGCACGACCTCTCGTTCCTGCGCGTCCCCCAGTTCGCTGACCCCCGCCTGCGCCGTTTCCTCGTCCAGGCCGTGGGGAGGTCCGTGCGCCAGGCCGACGGCATCCTGGCCGACTCCGCCGCCACCCGGGACGACCTGGTGGACCTCCTGGGCGTCCCTCGGGAGCGCATCCGGGTAGTCTACGCCGCGTGCGACGAACGCTTTCGCCGCGTGGAGGACCCGCAGGTCCTGGCGGAGGCGCGGGAGAGGCTGGGCCTGCCGCGCCGGTACATCCTCTCCCTGGGGACCCTGGAGCCGCGCAAGAACTTTGAGGGCCTGATCCGGGCCTACGCGGACCTGCTCCGCCTGCGGCCCGAGACGGAAGAGGACCTGGTCCTCGTGGGGCGGCGGGGGTGGATGTCTGAGGGGATTGGCCGCGCCATTGCTGAGACGGGCCTTGGGGAGCGCGTGCACATCCGGACGGACGTGGCCGACGAGGACCTGCCGGCCGTCCTGAGCATGGCGACCCTCTTCGCCTTCCCCTCCTGGTACGAGGGGTTCGGCCTGCCCCCGCTGGAGGCCATGGCCTGCGGGGTCCCCGTCGTGGCCTCGGACCGGGGCTCCCTGCGGGAAGTGCTGGGGAACGCGGCCTGCACCGTGGCGCCGGAGGACCCCGAGGGCATCGCCCGGGCCATGGCCGCTCTCCTGGACGACGAACCTGCCCGCCGCGCCCTGGCCGCCTGTGGGCCGGTGCAGGCTGCCCGCTTTGACTGGGGCCGCTCCGCCGAGGCCCTGCTGGATGCCTACCACCGACTGGCCTGCGGCCTCCCCTGCGCGGAGCCGGAGGAGGCCCGCCGTGTGTAGCAGGCGGCGGCGCATGTGGGAGCGTGTCCCCTGGCCCGAGGCCGTGGCCATCGCCGTGCTCCTGGGGCTGGCTGGCTACCTGATGGCCTGGGTCCCTCACCCCGCGCCGGCCCTGCGCATCGCCGGCCTGGACCTGGGGGAGTACGTCAAGTTCCTGCCGGAGGTGCGGGCCGGCCAGGTGCGGGTCCAGCGGGAAGCCTTCTACCTGCCCCTCTTCGCTGGCGCCCTGGCCCTCCTCCTGGCCGTCTGGAGCATGCAGCGCTCCTGGCGGTGGCCGGCGCGCCTCCTGGCCCTGCCTCTGGCGGCGGTCGTCGCGCTCCTCATGCTCCCTCCCGTGTGGACGCCGCAGGCCCTCTTCCGGGGGGAGTTCCAGAAGCAGGGCGTGGCCATCGTGGTGTGCCTTCTGGCCACGGCCCTTTCGCCGCTCCTTCTGCGGCCTGGCGTGAGGCGGGTGGCCGCAGGTTTCGTGGCCCTCCTCTGCACGGTGGCCGCGGTGCTGCCCGTGGCCCAGTTCTTCGCCGTGAAGCCAGCCCTGGAGCGGGTCTACGCCAGAGCGCTCCCGGTGGGCGCGGGGGTGTGGCTCTGCCTGGGAGGGTTCTTGCTGGCTGCGGGGTGTTCCCTCGCCTTGGGCCTGGCCGGTTCAGGCCTCCTGAAGATGGGTAGCGAGGGGGTCGGGGTGCCCCCACAGAAGGAAGTAGAGGTGGACGAACGATGGTAAAACTTGCCCAAGCCATGCATCGCCTGGGAACCGAGACCGCCTTTGAGGTCCTGCAGAGGGCCCGCCAGTTGGAAGCCCGGGGCCGGGAGATCGTGCACCTGGAGATCGGCGAGCCCGACTTTGACACCCCGGCCCACATCGTGGAGGCCGCCGTGGAGGCCCTGCGCCGCGGGGAGACCCACTACACCCCCTCTGCCGGCATCCCGCCCCTGCGGGAGGCCATCGCCGCCTACGTCGCCCGCACCCGGGGCATCCCCGTGGACGCGGACCAGGTGGTGGTGGTCCCCGGCGGCAAGCCCATCATCTTCTTCACCATCCTGAGCCTCTGCGAGCCGGGGGACGAGGTCATCTACCCCAACCCGGGGTTCCCCATCTACGAGTCCATGATCAACTTCGTCGGCGCGCGCCCGGTCCCCATCCCCCTGTGCATGGAGCGGGGCTTCCGCCTGGACCTGGACGAACTGGCGGACCTCTTCTCGCCGCGCACGAAACTGGTCATCCTGAACTCGCCCCACAACCCCACGGGGAGCGTGCTGGGGCCAGAGGACCTCAGGGCCATTGCCGAGATGGTCCTCAGGACCGAGGCCATGGTCCTTTCGGACGAGATCTACAGCCGCATCCTCTACGATGGCGCGTTCCACAGCATTGCCTCGGTGCCGGGGATGGCGGAACGCACGGTCATCCTGGACGGCTTCTCCAAGACCTACGCCATGACCGGGTGGCGGCTGGGGTATGGGGTGATGCCCAGGGAACTCGCCCCCCACATCACGCGCCTCATGACCAACTCCAACTCGTGCACGGCCACCTTCGTGCAGTACGCTGGCATCGCCGCCCTCCAGGGCGACCAGACGCCGGTGGACCGCATGGTGGAAGCCTTCCGAAAGCGGCGGGACGTGGTGCTCCAGGGCCTCCAGGAAGTGCCGGGCTTCCGGTGCGCCTGCCCCTCGGGGGCCTTCTACGTCTTCCCCGAGATCCGGGGGACGGGGCTCTCGGCCCGGGAGATGCAGGATTACCTCCTGGACGAAGCGGGCGTGGCCACGCTGGCCGGGACCTCCTTCGGCGCGTACGGCGAGGGGTTCATCCGCCTCTCCTATGCCAACTCCGTGGAAAACCTGCAGAAAGCCCTGGCGCGGATCCGCGAGGCGGTGGCGAGGCTTCCTCGGAAGGGGTGAAAGGGGAGGGGGACAGGCGCCGCCTTGGTGCCTGTCCCCTTGGGGCGTCACCCGCCCTTCTCGCGCCGCAGGACGCCCACGAAGGGCAACTGGCGCCAGAGTTCGTCCACGTCCAGGCCGTAGCCGAAGACGTAGCGGTCGGGGATGTCAAAGCCCACGTAGTCAATGGGCACGTGCACCTCGCGGCGCTCGGGCTTGCTCAGGAGGCAGCAGACCTTGAGGGAGGCCGGCCGCCGCTCCCTGAGGACGCGGGTGATGTAATCCAGGGTGCGGCCGGTGTCAATGATGTCCTCCACGATGAGGACGTGCCGCCCCTCAACGTTGGTCTTGAGGTCCATGAGGATGCGCACCACGCCGGAGGAGGTGCGCGCTCCAACCCCGTAACTGGAGACGGCCATGAAGTCAATGGCCGTGGGCACGGTGATCTTGCGCATCAGGTCGGCCAGGAAGACCACCGCCCCCCGCAGGATGCAGACCAGGAGCAACTGGTCCACCCCCTCGTAGTCGCGGGAGATCTCCGCCCCCAGTTCGGCTACCCGCTTCTGGATCGCCTCCTCGGGGATCAACACCTCTTCCAGGAACTCTTCGTACGCGAGCATGTTTCTCCTCTCCTCCTGTGATGAAGGCCCGGTTCACTCGTCCCAGAGGGTGCCCTGGATGGCGCTGAGCCTCTGGCATGCCAGCGCGCAGTACTCCTCGGAGATGTCGTAGCCCACGAAGCGCCGCCCCAGCCGCGCCGCCGCCACGGCCGTGGTCCCGCTCCCCAGGAAGGGGTCCAGCACCGTGTCGCCGCGGCTCGTGTAGAGGAGGATGAGGCGGCGCGGCAGTTCCTCGGGGAAGGGCGCGGGGTGGCCGACCCGGGTGGCGTTCTCCGTGGGGAACTGCCAGATGCTGCGGGTCCAGTCCACGAAATCCTGGTTGCGGATGCCGCTTCCCTCCTCCCGGGCCGGCAGCCGCCAGTCTTCCTTGCAGAAGACCAGGATGTACTCGTGCACGTCCCGCAGGACGGGGTTGGTGGGCCGGGCAAAGGACCCCCAGGCGGTGGAGACGCCCACGCTGGGCCCCTTGTCCCAGATGATCTCGCCCCGCATGAGGAACCCCAACTTCAGCATCCGCACGGTGATGAGCGCGCTCAGAGGCACGTAGGGGGTGCGGTCCGTGTTGGCCACGTTGACGGCGATGCGCCCGCCTCGGCAGAGGACCCGGTAGCATTCCCGCCAGACCTCGTCCAGGAAGTCCAGGTACTCCTCCAGCGGGCGCGCGTCGTGGTAGCCGACGTAGCCTTTGGAGACGTTGTAGGGGGGTGAGGTGACGACCAGCTGCACCGACCCATCGGGGACTTCCCGCATGTCGCGGCTGTCGCCGCAGACAATGAGCCCTTCGGGAAACTCGTAGGTGAGCCTCCTCTGCCTGTCCACGGATGGCTTCCCTCCTCCAAGCAGCCGCATTGTAGCCAAGTCCGCGCCTTCAGGCAAACGGGACGACGCGACAGACCAGGCCCTTGAGGTATTCCCCCTCGGGGAAGGAGAGGAGCACCGGGTGGTCCGAGGCCTGGGTCAGCCGTTCCAGGACCTGGGCCTCCCGCCCAGCGTCCAGGCTCGCGCTGAAGACCACCTTCTGGAAGAGGTCCGCCGAGATGGCCCCGGAGCACGAGAAGGTGAAGAGGACTCCCCCTTCCCGCAGCAACTGGAAGGCCAGCAGGTTGACATCCTTGTACCCACGCGTGGCGGCGGGCACGTCGGCCGCGCTGTGGGCGAACTTGGGCGGGTCCAGCACGATGAGGTCAAACCGGCGCCCCTCCTCCCGGTACCGCCGGAGGACCTGGAAGACATCGCCAACCACGAACTCCGCCTGAGGTTCCCCCCAGCCGTTCAGGGCGAAGTTCCGCCGGGCCAGGTCCAGCGCCCGCTCCGAGGCATCTACGTTCACCACGTGGGCCGCGCCTCCCTGGAGGGCGTAGAGGCCGAAGCCCCCCGTGTAGGCGAAGGCGTTGAGGACCTCCCGGCCGGCGGCGTAGCGCAGGACCTTCTGGCGGTTCTCCCGCTGGTCCAGGTAGAAGCCGGTCTTGTGGCCCTCGCGCAGGTCCACCAGGAAGCGCAGCCCGCCTTCCTCAACTTCCATCAACTCGGGCGGGGCCTCGCCCCACAGGACGCCGGTCTGGAGGGGCAGGCCTTCCTTCTCGCGCACCGCCTCGTCGTCCCGCTCGTAGATGCCCTGCGGGCGCAGGAGGTCCGCCAGGGCTTCCACCAGCAGGTGCCGGCGTCGGTCCACCCCCAGGGTCAGGAACTGCACCGCGAGGAACGCCCCGTACCGGTCCACCACGAGGCCGGGGAGCCCGTCCGACTCGGCGTGGACCAGGCGGCAGGCCCCCCGCTCGGCTGCGAGGAGGGAGGCCCGCCCGCGGATGGCTACCTCCAGCCGCTGGCGCCAGAAGCCCTCGTCTATCCGCTCTTCCGGCGACCAGGTGAGGAGCCGCACGACGATCTGGGAGCGCCGGTTCAGGTAGCCCTGGGCCAGGAAGGTCCCATCGTCCGCCAGGACGGCCACCACATCGCCGTCGGCCGGGTGCCCTTCTATGCGCGCCACCGCCCCGGAGAAGACCCACGGGTGCCGCCGGAGCACGGCTTTCTCCCGCCCGGGCCTGAGGATCACCCGTCCCTGCACGCCGCCACGCCTCTTTCTCCCTGAAGGGGCTCGTCCGCCTCGCGCCTCAGCGAGACCTCCACCACCCGCCGCGTCGTCGGGGTGACGAGGAACCGCTCGTCCACCCGCCACCCCACCACCCAGGCGATCTCCTCGCCGCAGGAGAGGAGCGGCCAGCGGTCCCGCACCTGGCGGGGCAGTTTCACGTTGATCATGAACTCCCGCACCAGGACCGAGGCCCCGCCCATGCCCGAAGGACAGAAGCGGTCTCCTGGCCGGCGCGGTCGCAGCACCAGGGGGCCGCGCAGCGCGTCCGCATCCAGGAGCGCCCGCCACCGGTCCTCCTGCGCCGCTGAGGGGAGGTCCGCAGGCTCGGGGACCTCCGAGGTGCGCACCTGCACGCGCCACCCCGTGCCCGGGAGCACCACCTCGCCCTCCCGCGGCAGGGCCACAGGCCTCTCCAGAAGGGGCCCTTCCTCCCACGGGGAGGGCAGGGGAGCCCCTTCCTCGGCCACCCAGAGGACGTCGTACCCCTTCGTCAGCACGAGGCCCCTGGCCAGGGTGATCTGGGTCCCTGTAGGCCCCTCGCGTGCTCCCCATAGGGCCCGCTCCACATGGACCCAGTTGACGTTCCGCAGGCCGCGCCGCAGCCGTCGGATGGCCTCCCGCAGGAGGCCTCGCTGCAGGCTGGGGTGCAGGGCCAGGAAGCGCCGGAGGTCCAGGGTGACCCGCTGGGGGCTTTCCTCTTGCACCACCTCTGCCCAGGCGCGGAGGGTCTCTCCCCGCAGGTAGGCGTAGTCGTCGGCGATCACCTCGGCCGAGCGGCGCAGGACCTCCCGGATGCGGGGGTTGTAGGTCGCCAGGAAGGGGAGGAGTTCGTGGCGCAGGCGGTTGCGGAAGTAGGTGGTGTCCAGGTTGGAAAGGTCAAACCGGGGGCTCAAGCCCGTCTGGCGACAATAGGCCTCCACCTCGGCGCGGGTCACCGTGAGGAGGGGGCGGACCAGGGTGATGTGCTCTGCCCGGGGCCAGAGCCGGTCCCAGACGCCCTCCAGGCGCAGGTCCTCAAGTTCCACCTTGGGGAGCATGCCCCGCAGGCCGGCCAGCCCAGCGCCCCGCAGCCAGTGCATGAGGACCGTCTCCACCTGGTCGTCGGCGTTGTGGGCTACGGCAACCACGCGCCCACCCAGCCCGGCCGCCAGCGCCCCCAGGAAGGCGTAGCGGGCGTGTCGCCCGGCCTCTTCCACGGAGAGGCGGGCTTCTCGGGCAACCTTCGCCACGTCCACCTGCTCCACGGTGACGGGGATGCCCCACGCCTGGCAGGTGGCCTCCACGAAGGCGGCGTCCTCCGCGGCGGCCTCACCCCGCAGGCCGTGGTGGAGGTGGCCCACATGGAGCTGGTAGCCCCACTGGGGCTGCAAGTCCCTGAGGACGTGCAGGAGGCAGAGGGAGTCGGCCCCGCCCGACACGCCCACCACCAGGGGCTCCCCTGGCCCGGGGAAGAGGCCGTGCCGCCGCGCCGCCTCCGCCACCTTGGCCTGCACCTCAAGGACGATGTCGCTCCTGCGCTTTCCTGAGCCCTTCACAGGCTACACACCCGTCTCCCCAAGCCGCGCTGGAAGCGTGACCCTGCAGCCGCACCGTTGACGCCCATCCGCGCCCGTGTTATAATCGGCCACGCTGGCCCCGTCCCGAAGGCCGGGGGGCACGCCCTGGCCATCTCAACTACGGAGAGCGAACCCATGTCCAAGGCGAAAATGCTCGTGACTGGCCCCACGTTCCGCGAGATGCTGCACCCGGAGGAGATCGCCCCAGAGGTGCGGGCCAGGGCCCTCGCCGCCCGCCAGACTGACCCTCTGGACCCCATCAACCTCTTCAACATCACCTGGAAGGACGGCCAGAACCGCATCTACCACATGGTCCTGCCCAAGGCCCTGACGGGGGTGGACTGCCCCATCGTCGTCCTCTACTCCAAGGACTTCCCCACCGGCAGCCACAAGGTGGGCGCGGCCTACTCCGTCCTGGTGGAGAAGGAACTGACGGGCGAAGTGGACCCCTCGCGCCACACCCTGGTCTGGCCTTCCACCGGCAACTACGGCATCGGCGGGGCCTGGGTCGGGTGCCGCATGGCCTTTGACTCCGTCGTCATCCTGCCGGAGTTGATGAGCGCCGAGCGCTTCCAGATCATTGAGCGGTACGGAGCCCGGGTCATCAAGACCCCGGGGTGCGAGAGCAACGTCAAGGAGATCTACGACAAGTGCAAGGAACTCAAGGCCCGCGACCCCGAGCGCATCCGCATCCTCAACCAGTTTGAGGTCTTCGGCAACTACCGCTTCCACTACTACGTCACCGGCAACACCATCGTGGAACTGGCCCAGGAACTCCAGAGGCGGGGCGTCGGCCGGGGCAAGGTGAGCGCGTTCGTCTCGGCTATGGGGTCGGCCGGCACCATCGCCGCTGGGGACCGCCTGAAGCAGGTCTGGCCGGACCACCGCATCGTCGGCCTGGAGCCCGTCCAATGCCCCACCCTCTACTGGAACGGCTACGGTGGCCACGACATCCAGGGCATCGGCGACAAGCACGTCACCTGGATCCACCATGTGATGAACATGGACGCCCTGATGTGCATAGACGACCTGGAGTGCAAGAAGGGCCTCCAGCTCCTCACGGAGGAGGCCGGCTGGAAGACGATGACCACCCGGTTCGGCATCCCCGAGGAGGACGTGGCCCTCATGGCCACCATCTTCGGCATCTCCGGCGTCTGCAACGTCCTCGGGGCCATCAAGACGGCCAAGTTCTACGGCTTCGGCCGCGAGGACCTCATCGTCACCATCTGCACCGACGCCATAGACCGCTACCGCTCCGTCATGGCGGACCTGACGGCGACCTATGGCCCCATGGACGAGACAGAAGCCACCGTGCGCCTGGTGCACATTTTCCACGGCCAGAAACTGGACTGGATCCGGGAAGGGACCCGGGATGCCCGCAACGCCTGGCACAACCTCAAGTACTACACCTGGGTGGAGCAGCAGGGCAAGACGGTGGCCGAACTGGACGCCCAGCGCGACCCCGAGTACTGGCTGCGGGAGCAGGCCAAGGTGGAGGAGGTGGACCGCCTGATCCTGGCCGCCCGCGGCTGAGACCAGCCTGGTCCATTGGGCAAGGGGCTGGGCGCGCTGCGCGCCCAGGCTATTCCACCTCCCGGATCTCGGCCTCGCCGCTCGCCGTGTCGTACAGGCCGTAGGTGGAGCGGCCGAAGCGCCCCATCACCTCGCCCGGGTTGATGCCCACTGTGTTCCCCTCTCGGACGACCTCGGCTCCGTGGGAGTGGCCGTAGCACACCAGGTCGTACAGGCCCGATCTGAGGAGGGCCTTGCCGATCTGGGGATAGTGGGTCACGGCCACGCGCCGGCCGTCCAGTTCCACCTCGGCGAAGGGGCCGTGCAGGGTGACGTGGCGGAAGGTGCTCGCCACCTGGCTCAGGAGGAGGGGATCGCCGTCGTTGTTGCCGAAGACCACGTGGATGGGCCCGCCAAACCCTTCGGCGATCTGCCTGAGGGTGAAGGGGGCGCAGAAGTCGCCGCAGAAGATGAGGGCGTCGGCCTCCTCCTGGAGCCGCTCCAGCACGCGGGCCAGTTTCCAGATGTTGTCGTGGATGTCCGAGAGCACCGCCACACGCATAGCCTGGCACCTCCTTCCACACGGCCGCGCCGCGGGGTTGCGCTTTGCCCTGGAGTATACACCATCGGGGGGCTTTGTTCAAAAAAGCCCCGCAGGGCTGACTCGTTTTTACAAAGGGAAGACCTTAACGGCTCTTCCGGACGCTAGATGGCACGCCAGGAGGCGTGCCCTACGGTCTGTCACACCGGAAGGCTGTCAGAGTTCTGTAAGAATGAGTCA
>DAOTYM010000163.1:0-17036 GCA_034434775.1 Anaerolineae bacterium
CCAGGTCCTCACGGCGTTGGGCATCCCCTACGTGGGCTCCGTGGTGGCTGGGATCCTCGCCGACCATTTTGGGTCCATAGATGCCCTGATGGAAGCCAGCGAAGAGGACCTCCAGCAACTGGAGGGCATCGGCCCCCAGATCGCCGGGTCAGTGGTGCAGTTCTTCCGGTCCGAGGCCAACCGCCGCCTCATCGCCAAGTTGAAGAGGGCGGGCGTGCGTATGGAGCAGGAGCGGCGTGAGGCCGAGGAAGCGCTGCCCCTGGCTGGGCTGACCTTCGTCATCACGGGGACGCTCCCCACCATGAGCCGGGAGCAGGCCAAGGCCTGGATAGAGGCCCGGGGCGGCAAGGTCACCGACAGCGTGAGCCGCAACACCGACTACCTGGTCGTCGGGGATGCGCCAGGGCGCAGCAAGTACACCAAGGCCCAGGAACTGGGCATCCCCATGATCGGCGAGGAAGACCTCTTCCGCCTGGCCGAGGAGAGGGGCGGTGGCAGGCCGTGAGCCCTGCCACTGATACAAAATGTGTTGCCCTTTCTGGCCGGAAGTGTTACAATAGACTGTGCCAGGCTAGGGCCCGCCCGGTCCCGTCCGAGCGAGGACTACAAGAGCAGGCAAAGGCGCCACAGGTTCCCAGGAGCAAGGGAGGTAGGAGACGACCATGGAGCCCGATGATTTCACCGCCCGGCTCATGAGCGACATGGACCCGGACCTCCTGGAGTTCATCAAGACCAGGGTCAACTCGTTCATCAAATGGGACCTGGTGCGGTTCTTCCACGAGAACCCCCACACGGCGGACACTGTGGAGAACATCGCCCGCTACACAGGGCGCAACCCGGTGGCTGTGAAGC
This sequence comes from Anaerolineae bacterium, assembly GCA_034434775.1. Lineage (GTDB taxonomy): Bacteria > Chloroflexota > Anaerolineae > DTPP01 > DTPP01 > DAOTYM01. The sequence continues at coordinate 853 of DAOTYM010000163.1, forward strand.
CCGAACTGGAAGAACTGGCGGATAGCGGCCTCATGCGTCGGCAGCTCGTAGGCGGCATCCCCGTCTACTCCCTCACCACCGACGAAGCAACCCGCGACCTCATCCGACGTTTCGTCCAGGCGTGCGAAGACCGCCACTTCCGCGTGAAAGCGGTCTACCACATCATCCGGGGGATGTACTGAGGGGGCACCACGCCGCGAACCGAAGGAGGCCTGCAGATGGAAAGGGTCAAGACAGGGATCGCCGGCCTGGACGAGATGCTCCACGGAGGCTTTCTGCCCCAGACGGCCAACCTCGTGGAAGGCGCTCCGGGGACGGGCAAGACCACCCTGGGCATGCAGTTCATCTACAACGGCATCGTTCAGTTCGGCGAGCCAGGGCTCATCGTCACCTTTGAGGAGTTCCCCCAGCAGTACTACCGGGATGCCGCGTCCTTCGGCTGGGATTTCCGCCGCCTGGAGCAGGAAGGCAAACTGCGCATCATCATGACGAGCCCGGAGATCACCCGCCTGGACCTGGAAAGCGTCGGGGGGATGATAGAGAGCACCGTCCGGGAACTGGGCATCCGGCGCGTCTTGGTGGACAGCCTCTCCCACTTTGAGCGGCTCAGCACCGACCCAGTGGAACTGCGGGGCATCGTGCACGGCTTCATCAACGCGCTGAAGCGGGAGGGGCTCACCAGCATCCTCACCCGGGAGAGCGCGGCCCTCTTCGGCGAGGACTCCTCGGAGGAGAGCGACATCGCCTTCATGGTGGACTCCTACATCCTCCTCCGCTACGTGGAAATTGAGAGCACCGTGCGCAAGGCGCTCCTCGTCCTGAAACTGCGGGGCAGCGACCACGCCAAGGATATCCGTCAGTTTGAAATCACCGGGAGCGGCATTGAGGTCCAGAGCAAGTTTGAGGGGCGCGAGGGGATCATGAGCGGCAGCCCCCACCGGACCATGGCCGATTCCTTCGTGGAGGCGTTCATCAAACACCGATGACCTGCACCGGGTTCCCATCACTGCCTGCGCCCCGCGCGGAGCGCGCGCTGGCTGCCCCTCTCGGGGCTGTTGGAGGGCGAGGATGTCCCTGATCTCCCGCGTCCTGATGGCCTGGTCCTGGGTGGCGGCCACGGCGCTCCTCTTCTGCCTGTACATGATCGCCCGCTTCTTCCAGCAGAAGGCAGGGCAGAGGTCCTACTACCAGGCGTTCCTCATCCCCCTGGTGCTCTACCTCTTCGCCTCCTTCCGGTGCCTGGGGCCAGGCTCCGATTTCGCCGTGGACGAGGTGGCCAACGCCCTCTTCTTCCTGGCTGGGTCAGGCACCCTGGCCCTCGGGAGTTACCTCTTCAACCTCATGACCGGAGGGCGGAGATGACCCTCGTCCTGGCCCTGGCTGGCTGCGTGGGAGAGGCGGCCATCATCTACACCGTCATCATCCTGGCCCGGCTGAGCCAGAAGTTGGGCGCTGTGACCAAGATGCCCCCGTATTACCGGGGGTTCTACCTTTCCGTGTCCCTGCTCTGTGTGTCGCTCGCCTCCCGCCTGGTGCACCTGAGCGCTGTCCTTACCGAGGCCGGCCAGACCGTCCCCCTCCTGGCCCAGGACGGGTTTTCCCTTGCCACCCACCATCTGCCCATGGCCCTGGGGATGTTGATCTCCGTCCTCGTGGCTGGCAGGTACTGGGGGTGGCTGTTGAAGGAGTGAAAGAAACTGTCCCGTGCCGGGCACGGCCGGGGCCAACTGGATAGAGGAGCAAAGGAGATATGCCCATCACCTCGTTTGCCGAACTGATGCAGGAAGCCAAGAAGATCGGTCCCAAGAGCGTGGCCATCGCCGCGGCCCACGAGGCAGAAGTCCTCCTGGCCGCAAGCGATGCCGAGCAGCAGGGGATCGCCGAGTGCATCTTGATCGGGGACCGTCCGTCCATCGTGCAGATCGCCGGGGAGCATGGCGTGGACATCAGCCGCATGATGATCCTCCACGAGCCCGATCCGAGGCTCGCCGCCCGCAAGGCCATGGAACTGGTGGGCCTGGGCCACGCGCAACTGGCCATGAAGGGCAAGGTGGAGACGGGGGATTTCCTCCGGGCGGCGCTGGACAAGGAAGTGGGCCTGCGCATGGGGCGGCTTTTGACCCACGTGGCCATCTTTGAGATCCCCGGCTTTGACCGCCTGATCTTCGTCAGCGATGCGGGGGTGGTGGTGGCCCCCACCATTGAGCAGAAGGTGGAGATCGTGCGCAACGCCATTGAGGTCGCCCAGGCCCTGGGCATCGCGCAGCCCAAGGTCGCCATCCTGGCTGCCACGGAGATGGTCAACCCCAAGATCCCGAACACCCTGGATGCCGCCAACCTGTCCAAGATGGCCGAGCGCAGCCAGATCAAAGGGGGCATTGTGGATGGCCCCCTGGCCCTGGACAACGCCATCTCCGCCGAATCGGCGGCGATCAAGGAGATCAAGAGCCCGGTCGCCGGCCATGCCGACATCCTCATCCTGCCCGACATTGAGGCCGGCAACGTGCTGGCCAAGGCCATCACCTACTTCGCCCGTGGCCGCATGGCTGGCGTGGTCGTGGGGGCCCGCTGCCCCCTCATCGTCGCCTCCCGTTCCGACCCCCACGACACGAAACTGGTGTCCATGGCCTTGGGCGTGCTCCTCGCCTAGGGGAAGGCGAGCCACCGGGCTTTCTCACAAGGGGTCGCCCACGATGGCCGCGAAGCCTGCCCGCAGGCTCCTTCGGACCTTGCAGGCCCTCCCCAAGGTGGACCTCCACCGCCACCTGGAGGGCTCGCTGCGCCTTTCCACCTTGGCCGAGGTGGCGCGGGCACACGGCCTGGACCTGCCCTCCTACGATGTAGAGGCCCTGCGTCCCTACGTCCAGATGACCAAGGACGAGGAGCCGGACTTCCACACCTTCCTGCGCAAGTTCAACCTCCTGAGGCGTTTCTACTCCACCCGGGAGGCCATTGAGCGGGTGGCTTCCGAGGCCGTTGCCGACGCGGCCCAGGACAACGTCCGCTACTTGGAGTTGCGCTTCAGCCCCATCGCCCTCGCCGACCGACAGGGCTTCCCCATGGCCGACGTCACGGAGTGGGTGCTCGGCGCGGCGCGGGCGGCGGCAGAGGCGCACGGCATCCAGGTCCGCTTCATCACGACCATCACCCGCGACGCCCCCCTGGAGGTGGCGCAGGAGGTGGTCCACCTGGCGGCTCGCTACCAGCGGGAGGGGGTGGTGGGGGTGGACCTGGCTGGAGACGAGGTGAACTACCCGCGTCCGCCCCTGGAGCGGACGTTCCGCTGGGCCAAGGAGCAGGGGCTGCACATCACCGTCCACGCGGGCGAGGCCACCGGTCCCGCATCCATCCGCGAGGCCCTCGTGCACCTGGGGGCGGACCGCATTGGGCACGGCGTCCGTGCCGTGGAGGACCCGGCGGTGCTGGAGATGCTCCGGGAGCGGCAGGTGCCTTTGGAGATGTGCCCCACAAGCAACCTGCATACAGGTGTGGTCAAGGCCATCGGGACCCACCCCAGCCGCCTGTACTATCAGATGGGCATCCTGGTGACCCTCAACACCGACGATCCAAGCATCTCCAACGTCACGTTGACCGACGAGTACCTGGTGGCGGTGCAGGGCATCGGCTTCACCCTGCGCGAACTGAAGGACCTCATCCTGAACGCGGCCCGCGCGGCCTTCCTGCCGCCGGAGGAAAAGGAGCGCTTGTGGCAAACCTTGAGAGGGGAACTGGCCGGCTTTCCCGCGTGACCGCGGTGTGCGGCCGGTTCGGCAGTGGCAAGACGGAGATCGCCATCAACTACGCGCTGGCGTTGGCGCGGGAAGCGCGGCCCTACCTCATTGACCTGGACGTCGTCACACCTTACTTCCGCACGCGCGAAAAGGCCCAGGCCCTCGCCCGGCAGGGCGTCACGGTCATCGCCCCCGCGGAGGTCGCGGCCAACCTGGATACCCCGGGCATCACCCCCGAAATCCTCGGGGCCATCCAGCAGACGGCCCAGCCGGTGGTGTTGGATGTGGGAGGCGACAAGCAGGGGGCCCGCGCCCTGGGGCAGTACAGCCCCTACCTGCGCGCCCGCGGCTGCGAGGTGTGGTTCGTGGTCAACCCCTTCCGCCCCTTCACTCGGGACCTGGCGGGGATCCGCCAGTCCATCGCCGAGATTGAGGCCGGTTCCCGGCTCCAGGTGAGCGCCCTGGTCAGCAACCCCAACCTGATGGGCGAGACGGATGCCGAACTTGTGGTCCGGGGGCACCGGGTGGTGGAGGAAGCCTCTGCAGCTCTGGGCATCCCCATCGCCTTCGTGGCGGTGGAGCGTTCCCTGCTCCCCCAGGTCTCCGATGGGCGGCTCTCCCGGGAGGTCCTGCCCCTGACCCTGTACCTGCGCCCGCCCTGGGGGAAGAGCCCGCCCATCCCCGCCCCCCTGATCCCGCCAGATGCGGGCCCTTAGACCCCTGCATCGGCGTCTCAAAGGAGAGCGCGCATGAGGATCCGCAACTTTGCTCAGTTGATTGAGGTCGCCCGACAGAAAGAGGCCCCGCGCGTGGCCGTGGCGGCGGCGGACCAGGTCCAGACCCTCGTGGCCGTGTGCCGGGCGCGGGAGATGGACCTGGCCTACCCCATCCTGGTGGGGGACGAAGGGGCCATCCGGGGTCTCGCGGCCCAGGAGGGCCTCTCGCTGGACGGTCTGGACATCGTCCACCAGCCGCAGCCGCGGCTGGCTGCTCAGGAGGCGGTGCACCTGGTCACCGACGGGATGGCCGACCTCATCATGAACGGCCGCGCCCAGCCCGGCGACCTCTTGCGGGCTGTCCTGGCCCGGGAAAGCGGCCTGCGCATGGGCCGGCTCCTCACCGACGTGAGCGTGTTTGAGATCCCCGGCTTTGACCGCCTCATCTTCGTCAGCGACATCGGGGTGATCATCTCCCCCACCCTGGAGCAGAAGGTGGGCATCGTCCAGAACGCCATAGATGTGGCACGCGCGCTGGGGGTGGAGCGGCCGCGAGTGGCCCTCCTCTCGGCGACGGAGATGGTCAACCCCAAGATCCCCACCAGCCTGGACGCGAGCAACCTGGCCAAGATGGCCGACCGCGGCCAGATCAAGGGGGGGATCGTGGATGGCCCTCTGGCCTTGGATAACGCCATCTCCCCCCAGTCCGCCGCCATCAAGGGCATCCAGAGCCCGGTGGCGGGCCAGGCCGACATCCTGATCGCCCCGGACATTGAGACGGGCAACCTGCTGGCGAAGGCCATCACCTACTTCGCGGGCGGCAAGATGGCCAGCGTCGTGGTCGGCGCGCGCTGCCCCCTGGTCATGCCTTCGCGGGCCGATCCGCCCGAGAGCAAACTGGTCTCCCTGGCCCTGGCGATCGTCATCCGCGGCGTCTAGGGCCCATCTCATCCCCGGCCTCAGGGAAGAGGCAGGGGAACGACCTACCCTCACTCGGAGGTTCTGAGATATGGCTAGAATTGAGATTGACGAGGACCGCTGCAAGGGGTGCGCCCTTTGCACCACCGTGTGCCCCAAGGACCTGGTGCACATGTCCGACCATTTCAACGCCAAGGGATACCAGCCTTCGGAGTTCGTGGACCCCGAGGGCGAGTGCATCGGCTGCGCCTTCTGCGCCATGATGTGCCCCGACGTCTGCATCGTGGTCTACCGCTAGCGTGGGCGCCGAGAACCCCAAGGTGGGAGGGATGCCATGACGGAAATCCGAGTGCTCATGAAAGGCAACGAAGCCATTGCCGAGGCTGCCGTCCGCGCTGGCTGCCAGGCCTACTTCGGCTACCCCATCACCCCCCAGTCGGAGGTGCTGGAGTACATGTCCCGCCGCATGGTGGAACTGGGGCGCGTCTTCGTGCAGGCCGAGAGCGAGTTGGCGGCCATCAACATGGTCTACGGGGCGGCCTGCGCCGGCGCCCGCGTGATGACCAGCACTTCCAGCCCGGGCTTCAGCCTGATGCAGGAGGGGATCTCCTACATCGCGGCCTCGCTGGTCCCCTGCGTGGTGGTCAACGTCATGCGCGGGGGCCCGGGCCTGGGCAACATCCAGCCTTCCCAGGCCGACTATTTCCAGATGACCAAGGGAGGTGGCCACGGCGACTACAGCCCCATCGTCCTGGCCCCTTCCACCGTCCAAGAGACGGTGGACCTGGTCATGGAGGCCTTTGACCTGGCCGATAAGTACTGTCAGCCCGTCCTGGTCATCGCCGACGGGCTGATCGGGCAGATCATGGAGCCGGTGACGCTCCCGGAGATGCGGGAGCCGCAGCGTCCGCCCCGCCCCTGGGCCCTCACCGGGGCCAAGGGGCGCAAGAAGAACATCATCACCTCCCTCTTCCTCAACGCGCCCGAACTGGAGGCCCTCAACCACCGCCTCCAGGCCATCTACCGCGAGATCCGGGAGAAGGAGCGCCGCTGGGCCACGTTCATGATGGAAGGGGCTGAGTACGCGGTGGTGGCCTACGGCACCTCCGGCCGCATCTGCGAGACGGCCGTCCGGTGGGCCCGGGCGCAAGGGATCGCCGTGGGCCTCTTCCGGCCCATCACCGTCTCCCCCTTCCCGTACCCGGAACTGTGGGAAGCCTGCCGAGGCGTGCGCAAGGTGTTGGTGGTGGAGATGAGCGCTGGCCAGATGCTGGAGGACGTGCGCCTGGCCCTCAAGGACGGGCTGCCCATCTCGTTCTTCGGCAAAATGGGCGGCATTGTGCCGCTGCCAGAAGAGGTCTACGAAGCCATCCGCGGACTGGCGGCGTGAGAGCGAGGGAAGCGAGATGACACAGAAAAGCGAAGAGAAAGTGGTCTTCTCCCGGCCCAAGGCCCTGAGCGACGTGGTCACCCACTACTGCCCTGGGTGCTTCCACGGCATCGTCCACCGGCTCATCGCCGAGGCCATAGATGAACTGGGCATCCAGGACCGCACCATCGGCATTGCCCCGGTGGGGTGTTCCGTGCTGGCCTACTACTACTTTGACGTGGACTTCGCCGAGGCGGCCCACGGCCGCGCGCCGGCCATGGCCACCGGCCTCAAGCGCGTCCAGCCCGACAAGGTGGTCTTCACCTACCAGGGCGACGGGGACCTGGCGGCCATCGGGACCAACGAACTGATCCACGCCGCCACCCGCGGCGAACTGATCACCACTTTCTTCATCAACAACGCCATCTACGGGATGACCGGCGGCCAGATGGCCCCCACGACCCTGCCCGGCCAGGTGACCACGTCCACCCCCTTCGGCCGGGATGTGAAACTGGCCGGCTACCCGGTGCGGGTGTGCGAACTGGTCTCCACCCTGAGCGGCGCGGCCTACGTGGTGCGGCGCACCGCCATCAACCCGAAGGAAATCCGCCGCCTCAAGCGGGCCATCGTGACGGCCTTCAAGGTGCAGATGGCCGGCCTGGGGTACTCCCTGGTGGAGGTGGTCTCCAACTGCCCCACCAACTGGGGCATGACCCCGGTGGAGTCCCTCAAGTGGGTGGAGGAGAACATGCTGGCCTACTACCCCCTGGGCGACTACAAGGTGGCCGAAGGGGTAAAGGACCTGTAGGGAGGGCGAAGATGCACGAGGAGATCCTCATCTCCGGTTTCGGGGGGCAGGGGGCGCTCTTCATCGGCCAGTTGCTCACCTACGCGGGCATGGACGAAGGGCGGCACGTGACGTGGATCCCTTCCTACGGGCCCGAGATGCGGGGGGGCACGGCCCACTGCATCGTTATCCTCTCCGACGAACCCATCGGCTCGCCCATCATCCGCAACCCGTCGGTGGCCATCGTCCTCAACCCCCCGTCCATGGAGAAGTACGAGCCCCTGGTGAAGCCCGGCGGGGTCCTGGTGGTCAACAGTTCCCTGGTGCGGACGAGGTCCAGGCGGGAGGACATCACCGTGGCCTACGTGCCGGCCAACGACCTGGCCTTTGAACTGGGCAACGCCAAGATGGCCAACGTGGTCCTCCTGGGGGCGCTCTTGGAGATCCGCCCGGTGGTGAAGATGGAGTCGGTGGAAAGGGCGCTGGAGGAGCACACTCCTGAGCGCCGGCGGCACATCGTGGAGCCCAACAAGCGGGCCCTGGCCCGCGGCGCGCGCTACATCCGGGAGGGGAAGTAGGCGATGTGGATCGGCCAGGTGCGGGTGGAATTCGTCTCCGACGGGACCTTCTGGGCAGACGGCGGGGGGCCCTTCGGCCTGGTCCCGCGCGTCCTGTGGGCGAAGTTCCATCCGCCGGACGAGGAGAACCGCGTGCAGATGGCCTCCCGGTGCCTCTATATAGAGTCCGGGGGCAAGCGCATCGTGGTCAACACGGGCTACGGCGACAAGTTGAGCCAGGCGGAGCGAGAGCGCCTACGCCTGGAGCGGCCGGGGGGCGGCCTCCTGGCGGAACTGGCGCGCCTGGGCGTGGCCCCGGAAGATGTGGACGTGGTCATCTGCACCCACCTGCACGCGGACCACTGCGGGGGGAACACCCGCCTGGTGGATGGGCGCTGGGTCCCCACCTTCCCCCGGGCTGAGTACTGGGTGCAGCGCCTGGAACTGGCCGACGCCTCCTTCCCCAACGAGCGGACGCGCGGCACCTATTTCCCGGAGAACTTCCGCCCCCTGGAAGAGCATGGGCAACTGCGCATCCTCTGGGGTGACATGTGGGTCACCCCAGAGGTGCGCTGCCAGGTGGCCCCGGGCCACACCCGGGCCACGCAGGTGGTCATCATAGAGTCGCAGGGGGAGAAGGCCATCTACTTCTCCGATGTCGCGTCCATGCCCATCTACCTGGAGCGGCTGGCCTGGGTCCCGGCCTACGACCTGGACCCCATGCAGAGCATAGAGACGAAGCGGAACCTGGCCCGGTGGGCCGCCCACGAGAGGGCCCTCTGCCTCTTTGAGCACGACCCGGTCCACGCCATGGGCTACCTGCGGGAAGAGGAGGAGGGCCGGTTCCGCTTTGAGCCAGTGTGAGAGGGTGAGTGGTGGGGACGCAGCCGGTTCCGCGGAGGGGCATGCTCTCTGTTGCGCGGCCGGACCGCGGGTGGTATACTGGGACGGGCAGATAGCCGCAGGACGTTGGTCGCCTGCAGCATTCTTGGAGAAGGACGATGAAGGTGGTGATTGCTCCCCGCATTGAGGTGGACCCGGCCGTCCGTTTCGGCAAGCCGGTCATTCAGGGCACTCGGGTGCCGGTAGAGTTGGTGATCGCCAAACTGGCAGGCGGCATGAGTGCCGGCGAAGTGGCTGACGAGTACGGCCTCACGCTGGAAGACGTCCAAGCCGCGTTGGCCTACGCCGCCAGCGTGCTCGCCGAAGAGGAGATCCGGGCGACCTCATGAGTTGGAGGTTCCTGGTCGACGAAGATATGCCCCGCTCGACAGCAGAAGCTCTGCGGCAAGCAGGGTACAGGGCGGAAGACGTGCGGGACCTGGGTCTGCGCGGCCACACAGATCAGGAAGTTTTTGAGTACGCCCAGGCCCTGCGCGCGGTTCTGGTCACTGCTGACAAGGGGTTTGCCAATGCCCTGCGCTTTCCACCTGGAAGCCATGCAGGGATAGTGGTAGTTCGCGTGCCCAATGAACTCCCCACCCAGGAAGTCAATCGGGAACTGTTACGGGCCTTGGCGGATTTGGAAGGGAGAGATCTGAACGGCATCCTGGTCATCGTTGAAGTGGGACGCGTCCGAGTTCGCCGGGGACCACCCAGGCCTCTCAAATGAGGCTCTCTCTGCGGCCCCACCCTGCCTCACCCCTGTGCCGGGGCAGGGTGGGGGAGTTTGCGAACGCTGTTGCTCTGGCACCGGGGGCAGACCCGTTCCCGGTCCGGGCTATCCTCCCCTTCCCACTCGTGGCCGCAGCGCATGCAGCGGAACCGATCCTTTGCTGCCATGGCCCCTCTCCTACGGCACGTCAGCCAGGACCTGCATCGTGTGGGCGATCTCCTCGGGGGTGACGCTCGCCCGGAGGCGCTCCATGTCCCGCACCACCTGCGCCCACTTCTGCCCTTCGGCCGCGCTCACCCGTTCCAATTGCAGGCGCTCCGGCCGCACGCCTTTCCTTTCCAGCAGGGTCCACAGGCGGTCCATCCGCCGCACCGTGTTGCGGTTGGCGTTGATGTAGTGGCAGTCCGCATAGTGGCAGCCGGAGACGAGTACCGCCGGCGCCCCTTTCTTGAAGGCGTGCAGGACGAAGTCCTCATCCACCCGGCCGGAGCACATGGTGCGGATGATGCGCGCTGAGGGCGGGTACTCCAGCCGGGCCGTCCCCGCCGTATCCGCCCCAGCGTAGGAGCACCAGTTGCAGGCGAAGGCCACGAAGACGTCCTGCGGGCGCTCCTCCAGGATGGCGTCTATCATGGCGAAGATCTGCTGGTCCGTGAAGTGGCGCATGGTGATGGCGCCGAAGCGGCACTCCGCGGCGCAGGTGCCGCACCCAGCGCACGCCGCGGCGGTCACCTGAGCCGGCTCCTTCTTCGCTGGCACGCGGATGGCCCCGAAGGGGCAGACCCGGGCGCAGGCCCCGCATCCGGTGCAGCGCTGGGGGTCCACCACGGCGGTGAGGGCCTCCACGACGATGTGCTCGGCGTTCAGGAGGGTGCTTGCCCGGGCCGCTGCAGCAGAAGCCTGGGTCACCGAGTCCTTCACATCCTTGGGCGACTCCGCGCACCCGGCGATGAACACCCCTCGGGTGGGCGTGTCCACTGGCCTCAGTTTGGGGTGGGCTTCCATGAGGAAGCCATCGCGCGAGCGGGAGAGGGTCAGGAGTTGCCGGATGGGCTCCGTCTCCCGCCGCGGCACGGCCCCCACCGAGAGGACCAGCATGTCCAACTCGTGCCGCTCCAGGCGGTTCGCCGTGGTGTTCTCCACCGTGACGATGAGGTTGCCGGTCCGCGGGTCCTCCACCACCTCGCCTGGCAGGCCCCGCACGTAGCGCACCCCGGCCGCCCGGCTCTGCATGTACAGGTCCTCAAACCCCTTGCCGAAGGTCCGCATGTCCATGTAGAACACGGTGATCTCCATCTCCGGGTCGTGCTGCTTGAGGAGGAGGGTGTCCTTCACCGTGTTCATGCAGCAGATGTTGGAGCAATAGGGGTTCCCACGGCCATCGGACGACCGGGAGCCCACGCACTGCACGAAGCCGATGCGCTTGGGAGGGCGGCCATCGGTCAGGCGGATCAGGTGGCCCTCCGTTGGCCCTCCGGCCGAGACGAGGCGCTCCAGTTCCATGGTGGTGATGACGTTCTGGTAGCGGGCGTAGCCGTACTCGTCCAGCGGCTCGGGGTCGTAGACGTCCATGCCCGTGGCGACGATGATGGCCCCGACCTCCAGGTCCAGGAGTTCGTCCTGCATGTCAAAGTTGATGCACTTTTTGTCGCAGACCTCCAGGCATTTGCCGCAGGCGATGGGGTTGTCCCCCAGGCATTCGTCCATGCGGATGACGTAGGCCGACGGCACGGCCTGGGGGAAGGGGATGTAGATGGCCCGACGGGTGGAGAGCCCCATCTGGAACTCGTCTGGCATCACCACAGGGCAGACCTTGGCGCACTCGCCGCAGGCGGTGCATTCCTTCTCGTCCACGTAGCGGGCCTTCTTCCGCACCCGCACGCGGAAGTTCCCCACGTGCCCCGAGACGTCTTCCACCTCGCTGTAGGTCAGGAGTCGGATCCTCGGATGTCGACCGACATCCATCATCTTGGGGCCGAGAATTCATATGCTGCAGTCCATGGTGGGATAGGTCTTGTCCAGTTGGGCCATGATCCCACCGATGGACGGCTCTCTCTCCACCAGATAGACCTGGTGGCCGGCATCGGCCAGGTCCAGCGCGGCCTGGATGCCCGCCACCCCGCCGCCGATGACCAGCGCTCCCGGCTTCACCCGGAAGCGCATCTCCTCTTCTGGGGCGAGCCACCGCGCCCGGGCCACCGCGGCGCGCACGATGTCCTTGGCCTTGCGCGTCGCTGCCTCCCGCTCCCGCATGTGGACCCAGGAGCAGTGCTCCCGGATGTTGGCCATCTCCAGGAGGTAGGGGTTCAGCCCGGCCTTCTGGATGCAGGCGCGGAAGGTGCTTTCGTGCAGCCTGGGCGAGCAGGAGGCCACCACCACGCGGTTCAGCCGGTACTCCCGGATGACCCGCTGGACCTCCTGTTGGCCGGGGTCGGAGCAAGTGTAGCGGTTCACCACGGCCACGGCCACATCGGGCAGCGTCTCGGCATAGGCCCGCACCGCCTCGGTATCCACCGTGGCGGCGATGTTCAGGCCGCACTGACACACGAAGACCCCGATCCTCAGTTCCCCTGCAGACAAAGCCACACCTCCTCTACGCGTCTTCCCCGCCCTGGTCCAGCGCGGCCGCCACCAGCAGGACCCAGTCCTGCACGGCGAGGCGGGGCTCCCCACCCCTGGCCTTGCCGGCCAGGGCGCACCGGAAGTGGATCTGGCACTTGGGACAGGCGGTCACGAGGACGGGCGCGCCGGTCTCCTGGGCCTCCCGCAGCCTCTCCTCCTGGATCGCCTTGGACGTGGCGGTGCAGTTCACCCACGCGCTGGTGCCACAGCAGAGGGCCCCTTTGCCGTGGTGCGCCATCTCCACCACCGTGTAGCCCAGGCCCTCCAAGAGGGCCCGTGGCGCCTCGTAGACGCCCAGATGCCGCCCCAGACGGCAGGGGTCCTGGTAGGTCACCAAGCCCTGGGCCCGCCGGGGAAGCGTCAGGCGGCCCTCCTGCAGGGCTTGGGCGGCCACCTCGCTCAGGTGCACCGCCGGCGGGAACGCGCCCAGGCGCGCCGGATAATCCTTCGCCAGCGTGAGGGCGCATTCGGGGCAGAGGGTCACGATGCGATCCACCCGGGCCTCGGCCACCAGGCGGGCATTGGCCCCGAGGAGCCGCGCGAAGGTCGCCTCGTCCCCCTGCCACAGGAGGTCATGGCCGCAGCACCGCTCGTCCGCCAGGACGACGGGCCGGATGCCCAGGGCATTGAGGAGCCGGACGGCCTGGCGCGCCATCTCCTCGGCCGGGACGCCCAGGTCGCCGAAGAGGACCTGGTAGTAGGGCAGGCAGCCCACGAAGAAGAGGGTCCGCTCTCCTTCGGCCGGCGGTCCGGCCTCCTCCTGCGGCGGCCAGACCTCCACCTGGAGGGATGCATCCCCCCCCAGCCAGCGGAGGCGGGATTGGGGCCTCCCTCCCTGGGCCATGAGGCGCCGCCAGGCTTCCACGGCGCCGCCGTGGGTGCAGGGGCCGGCGAAAGCCCGTTCCCGTGCTGCAGCGCGCACCCGCCGCACGAACTCCCCCAGGCGCACGCCCGAGGGGCAGACCATCTCGCACCGCAGGCAGGTCAGGCACTGCCAGAGGGCGTCCTGGGCCAGGGTGGCCTCGGCCTCTCCCGCGAGCAGGCCCTCCACCAGGCGCCGCGGTGAGAACCCCTCCTCCCAGCGCGCCACAGGGCAACTGGCGGTGCACTTGCCGCAGGAGAGGCAGAAGTAGGCGCGCGTCTCCGCCAGGGCTGTGCGCAGCGCCTCAGAGGTCATTGTGCCCCGCCTCCTTGGACCGCCTCCGCCTGCGGCTGGGCTGCCTGGCTCGCAGCCGCCATCTCCGCAAGGGCGTGGAGGACCTCTTCGGCCTCCCCTGGGGCCACGCGCAGCAGGCGCACTTGCCCTGCCGGCACGCCCAGGAGCGCGGCGAGGCCTTGGGCCTCCGCATACCTCTGGTCCACCTTCTCCGCGCCCACACCGTACCGGCAAGCCTCCTCCGGGCAGCCCAGGAGCAGGATCCCATCGGCCCCTGCTTCCAGCGCCTTCAGGACCAGGCCTGGGTGCATCCGGCCGAGGCAGCTCACCTGCACTGGCAGCGCCCTGCCGGGGAGCCGCGTCCGCCCGCGCCCCAGCGTGTCCAGGATGTGCCGCCCAGCCCAGTTGCAGTGGAAGATGACGATCCTCGGCTCCGCGTTCTCCATCGGCCCTCTCCTTCAGGCGAGGAGCGCCTCCAGGGTGGACCAGAGTTCGCGGTCCGTTCCCTGGACCGCGGCCATGGCCCCGTTGGGACAGGCTGCCACGCAGAGCCCGCACCCGCGGCACCGCAGGGGGTCCACCAGCGCGTGCGGCCGGCCATCCTGCCCCTCGTGCCACCCGACGGCCTGATAGGGGCACACCTCCCGGCAGGTCCCGCAGGCCCGGCAGAAGGAAGGCCGCACGAAGGCCAGCCTCCCGCTCCACACGGCGTCGGGCCGCCAGGCCCCGACCACCCGTGCCACAGCGGCCGCACCGCTCACCTGGGGGCCGAGGCGTGGGTCGCAGACCACGATGCCCGGCTGCCGGTCCAGGGCCTCGGAGGCCCGCGCGGCCTTCTCCATGCTCCGTTCCTCGGCGCGCGTGGCCGGGGCGAGGAGGAGCCAGGGCGCTTCCAGGGGAAGGGGGCGCCCTCCATCGCCCACCCACGCCCGCAGGCCGCCCCACGCGCCCTCCACGGAGAGGAGGCGGCGGCCGGTGCGCCACACGCCAAACCCCAGCCGCTTCAGGAGGCGTTCCGCCACGTCGCCGGCCGGCCCTCTCCCCAAAATGCCCACGGTGGCCCGCATCCCGGGCACCTCCAAGGTGCATCCCTCTCGCGCCATGAGCGCGGCAAGGCCCGCCAGGACCAGCCTCTCGGCCTTCCAGGTGGCCCGGGCCCTGTCCTCGCCTTCGGGCCAGGCACAGGCCTCCCGCAGGTTCACCATCTCCCAGGCCAGGGGTTCCTCTGTTCCCCCTGTGCCAGCAGGCGGGAGCCCCTCCCGTCCCAGGAGCCCCAGCGCCGTCTTGCAGCGCACCCGCTGCAGCGTGCAGGATGCACAGACCTGCCTCAGGGCGCAGCACGAGCAGGCCGCGAGGACCGCGCCGCGGACCCGCGCCTCCCGGGCGCGCGCCAGGATTTCCGCTGCTCCATCGGGGGTGCAGGCCTGGTCCACCACGTGCGCGAAGGCGATGCCCGGCGTGCGGAGGAGGCTTTCCTGCAGCGCTTCCAGGTCCACCCGCGCCGCGATCTCGCCTGCGCACCGGCAGAGGAAGGCTGCGGAGGTCCCCTCCACGCGTGGTCTGCGCATCTGGAACGAGGGCCAGGGGACGGCCTGCCAGGTGCAGGCCTCCAGGGCCTGGGCCGCGGCTGCCAGGCCGGCCATCCCATCGGAGGGCAGCACCACCCCGCTGAGGGCTTCCCGGGGCACGTGTTCCAAGCCTCGGCCCGTACCGTTGGCCCAGACCACGGTGGATACCAGGACTTCGTGGACCTGGCGCGGCATCCCGTGGTCAATGGCCTGGGGCTTGCAGACCCTGACGCAGGCCATGCACTCGGCACAGGGGCCGCAGGCCAGGCACCGCGCTGCCTCTTCCTGCGCAGCGGCGGCATCCAAGGCTCCCTCCACCTCGCGGAAGTCCGCCAGGCGCTCCGCGGGGGGAAGCGCAGGCACCTCGTGCCGGGGCTTGGGCCTCCTCTCGTCCGGGCGCAAGGGGCGCTCCACCACGGGGGCCCGTCCCGGGAGCGCTGCCTGCCACGCCTCCAGTCGTCCCTGGAGGAAGGCCTCTATGGCCTCCGCGGCCCGGCGCCCCGACCCCACGGCGTGGGCGACCGTCATGGGCTGGTCCACGGCATCGCCGGCGGCGAAGACCGCGGGTGCTTCGGTCTGCAGGGAGGCTGGGTCCACAACCACCCGGCCGCCTGGCCCCACCCGCACGCTGGCAAGGCCCTCCAGGAGGCTCAGGTCGGGTTGCTGCCCAATGGCGGCCACCACCAGGTCGGCTGGCACCAGGAACTCGCTCCCTGGAACGGGGACGGGGCGCCGCCGGCCGCTGGCATCGGGCGCGCCCAACGTCATGCGGATGCACTCCACGGCCTTCACCCGGCCCGCCTCTCCGTGGCAGCGCACGGGGGCCGCTAGGAAGTGGAAGACAACGCCCTCCTCCTCGGCGCCCTCCACCTCTTCGGGGGCGGCGGGCATCTCCTCCCGGGAGCGGCGGTAGAGGACCGTGACCTCGCCCACGCCCAGCCTCCGCAGCGTCCGGGCAGCGTCCATTGCCGTGTTGCCGCCCCCCACCACCACGGCGCGGGCTCCTGGCGAACGGGGCAGGAGCGCAGCAAGCCTCCCCTCCCATTCCGAGGTGGGGAGTTCCTGCGCCAGGGCCGCGGCCCGCAGGAGGTCCAGCCCTTGCACCACGCCCTCCACCTCCTCGCCGGGCACCCCCAGCCGCACCG
>DAOTYM010000164.1:0-5774 GCA_034434775.1 Anaerolineae bacterium
TCCCACATGGAGCCGAGGCGCTCCTGGAAGGTGAGGGTGCGCAGCCGCTCGTTGAAGGCTTCCAGGGGCTTGCGCCGGTCGGCCTCGTAGAAGAACTTGGCATCGGCGAAGCGCGCCCTCAGCACCTCCTCGTTCCCCGCACGCACGAGGTCCAGGTGCTCGCGGTCGCCGTTGCGCACCGCCACAAAGCAAGGGAGCATCCCATCCCCGTCCGGCTTCACCACGGGGAAGAAGCGCATGTACTTGCGCATCACGGTGACGAGGACCTCGCGGGGCAGAGCCAGGTACTCCGGGGCGAAACGGCCCAGGAGCGCGGTGGGCTGCTCCACCAAGTGGGTCACCTCTTCCAACAGGGCTGGGTCCTCGGGGATGACGCCGCCGGCCTCGCGAGCCAGGGCCACGGCCTGCTCCCAGATGCGGGCCTTCCGCTCCTCCGGGCGGACGACGATCTCCTGCTGGGCCATGGCCTCCAGGTAGTCGCCGGCGCGGGCCAGGCGGACCTCCGGCGAGCCCCGGGGGCGCAGGCCGCGGGTGGTGCGGCCGCTCCGCACCCCGGCGTAGGCGAAGGGGATGACCTGCTCGCCCAGGAGGGCCACGAGCCAGCGGATGGGCCGGGAGAAGGCCACGCCGCTTGCGTTCCAGCGCATGGAGCGTTCAAAGCGCAACCCCGCGACCGCCTTCTCCAGGACCCCCGGCAGGACCTCCGTGGCCGGCCGCCCTTCCACCACCTTGCGGGCCACCACGTAGGTCTTTTCGCCCTTCTTCCGCACCTGGAGGGATTCCACCGGCACGCCCTGGCTGCGGGCGAAACCCTGGGCTGCGGGCGTGGGGTTCCCCTGGGCGTCAAAGGCCACGGCTGCAGGCGGCCCCTGCACCTCTTCCACCGTTTCCTCCTGGCGCGGCGCAAGGCCGCGCACCAGCACGGCCAGCCGCCGGGGCGTGCCCAGGACCTCCAGACCCTCGTACCGGAGGCGCGCCTCCGCCAGGAGGCTCGGCACCAGGTCCGCAAGTTGCGCCAGGGCCGAGGCCAGGTCCGTGGCGGGCAGTTCCTCCGTGCCGATCTCCAGCAAGAGGTCCTCAGGGCCCGTCGGGGGCTGGGGGGCAGGCTCCTGGGGCTCCGCGGGCCTCAGGGCACCCTTGAGGGCGGGGAAGCGCTTGAGGAAGGGGTAGCCCAGTTGCCGCCGCTGCTCCAGATAGGCCGCGGCCACCTCCCGGTACAGGTCCCGCATGCGGGCGAAGTAGAGGGCTCGCTCCGTGACGCCGATGGCCCCCCGCGCGTCCAGGATGTTGAAGGCGTGGGAGCACTTGAGGACGTAGTCGTGGGCCGAGATGACCAGGCCGTGGGCCAGCGCGTTCTTGGCCTCCTCTTCAAACAGTTGGAACATCTGGGCCAGGCGGCCCACGTCGGCGTAGTCCAGGTTGTAGCGGCTGTGCTCAACCTCGGCCTGGAGGTTCACATCGCCGTAGGTGATGCCGTCGGTCCACTCAATGTCAAAGAAGGCCCGCACCCCCTGGAGGGGCATGGCGATCCGCTCCAGGCCATAGGTGATCTCCACCGCCACCGGGTCCAGGGGCACGCCGCCGGCCTGCTGGAAGTAGGTGAACTGGGTGATCTCCTGCCCGTCCAGCCAGACCTCCCAGCCCAGGCCCCAGGCCCCCAGCGCCGGCGACTCCCAGTTGTCCTCCACGAAGCGGATGTCGTGCTCCCGCAGGTTGATGCCCAGGGCCTGGAGGCTCTGGAGGTACAGTTCCTGGGGGTTGCCCGGGTCCGGCTTGAGGATGACCTGGTACTGATAGTGCTGCTGCATGCGGTTGGGGTTCTCCCCGTAGCGGCTGTCGTCCGGCCGCACGGAGGGCTCCACATAGGCCACGTTCCACGGCTCCGGCCCCAGGACCCGCAACACGGTGGCCGGGTTCATGGTCCCCGCGCCCACCTGCACGTTGTACGGCTGCCAGATGAGGCATCCCTGGTCGGCCCAGAACCGCTCCAGGCGCATGATGATCTCCTGGAAGGTGAGGGGCCTCCCGTCAGTTCCCTTCTTCACCACTTTGCACTTCCTCCCGAGGGGATGACGCTGTGGAAAGGCGGGTGAGGATGACGCCCGTCAGGGTCAGGGCGGCCCCCAGCCACTGGAGGCCGCCGAAGCGCTGCCCCAGCCAGAGCCAGTCCACGAGGGCCGTGATGACCGGAGGCAGCGTCACGTAGACGGCCGTGCGCGTGGCCCCCAGGTGCCGCAGGCCCAGGTTCCAGATGATGTAGGAGATGGCGATGGCGAAGAGGCCGGAGAAGAGGGCCACTCCCACGGGGCCCCAGCCAGCCTGGCCCCAGTCCTCCCGCACCGCCCGGGGCAGGCTCAGGAGGATGAGGGGCCACACCCCCAGGACCACCGTGAGGACCGTCGTCCGCAGGGCGCCGTAGCGGTGGACCAGGGGGCGGCTCCCCAGGGTGTAGAGGGCCCAGGTGGCGCAGCCGCACAGGACCAGGAAGTCGCCCAGGAGGCTCGCCCCGCCGAAGGCCAGCGCCTCCCCCTTCCCCAGGACCAGGAGGGCAATGCCAGCGAAGGCGGAAAAGACCCCCATCCACCCCAACTTGCCCACCCGCTCCAGCCCCAGCAGCGCGCCGAAGAGGGCCACCTGCACCGGCGAGGTGGAGAGCATCAGCGAAGCGTTGCTGGCCGAGGTCCGTTCCAGGCCGAAGATGAAGAAGAGTTGGTACCCCGTGTTGCCCAGCAGGCCCAGGACCAGGAACTTCCACAGATCGCGGCCGGTGCCCCGGAGGTCCACCCCCAGCGCAAGGGCCAGGAGGGGCAGGGACACCGTGGCCACTGCCATGCGCAAGGCGTTGAAGACCAACGGGTCCAGGGCTGCAATGGACGCCTTGACCAGGGGGTAGTTGACGCCCCAGATGAAGGCGACGAAGGCCATACCCAGGTCGGTGCGGCTCACGCCGTGGCGGAGGGCCAGGCCACGCCTGGCCAGAGAAGAGGTCGCATCCATACCTTACACCCCAAATGGCCCTGCCGGGCTCACTCCTCCCGGTTCAGGAGCCAGTTGTAGAGGTCCAGCGCGAGGGTGGGGTTGCTCCCGTCCTCGTAGACCAACTGCCCGGGCAGGGAGCCCGGCTCCACCGAGAAGATGAGGACCACCTCGGCGGCGGCCCCCGCGGCCAGGTCCATCTCCTGGAGGCCATCCTTGGCCGCCCGGGTTTCCTCCTGGTTCAGGGGATGGTGCTTCTCCTGCGTGTCAATGAGGGTGAAGGACGCCGGGGCCACGTGCAGCGGCTCTGCGCCGTGGTTCTCCATCCGGACCCGCATCCAGATGGTCCCGTAGCGCACCCAGCCAGCCCGCAAGAGGGTCATCCCCACCGTGCCAGCGTCCATGCGCAGGCCGATCTCCACGGGGGGGAACTGGACCAAGGCCGCCTCCACGCGGGCCTGGACCGTGGCCGTCTTCGCGGCGATGGCCGTGAGCGTGGCCTGGGCGCGCCGCATCTGCTCCGTGGCTGTGGGCACCCAGGTCGGGACCGGGGTCCAGGTGGGCGGGAAGGTGGGCGGACGCCAGGGAGTCGGCGTATCCAGGACTACCGGCCCGACCGGCTGCAGGTAGAGCCAGGCGGCGATGCCGAAGACGATGACCACCAGGGTCGCCAGCACAAGGATGATGGCCCACTGTCCTTTGGTCATGGCCCTGCTCCAGATGTCCTCCGTCAGTAGGCGCGGGCGAAGAGGACCACCTCCCGGGCCTCGCGGCCGCAGCGGATGCAAGTCCCCTTGTCCTCCGGCTGGTCAAAGGGGATGCAGCGGGAGGTCGCCTTGGTCTCCTGGCTGATGGCGGCTTCGCACGCCGCATCGCCGCACCAGGGGGCCCGGGCGAACCCCTGCTGCACCGCCTCGGCGAACTCCTCGTAGGTCTTGGGCTCCCAGGTGTGTTCGTCTCGGAACTTCCGGGCCCGCTCCAAGAGGTCCTTCTGGATGGTGGAGAGCATCTCCACCACCTGCTCCCGCACCCCGGCCAGGGGCACAGCCCGCTTGCCCGCCCGGCCGGGCACGTCCCGGCGGGCCAGGACCACTTGCCCGGCTTCCACGTCGCGCGGGCCAACTTCCACCCGCAGGGGGACTCCCCGCATCTCCCAGTCGTTGAACTTCCAGCCCGGGGTGTACTCCTCCCGGTCGTCCAGTTTGGCGCGGACGGCTCCTTCCAGGGCGGCCACGACCTGGTGGGCAGCTTCCAACACGCGGCCCCGCTCCTCGTCGTTGTGGTAGATGGGCACGAGGACCACCTGGTAGGGCGCCAGTTTGGGGGGCAGGATCAGTCCCTGGTCGTCGCCGTGGACCATGACCACCGCCCCCACCATGCGCGTGCTGACGCCCCAACTGGTGGTCCAGCAGTACTGGAGTTCGTTGTTGGCATCCAGGTACTGGATGTTGAAGGCGCGGGCGAAGTTCTGGCCCAGGAAGTGGGAGGTGCCGGCCTGGAGGGCCCTGCCGTCGCCCATCATGGCCTCAATGGAGTAACTGTGCACCGCGCCGGCGAACTTCTCGCTTTCCGTCTTCCGCCCGGTGAAGACGGGGATGGCGGCGTCGTTCACGGCGAAGTCTTCGTAGATGTGCAGCATGCGCAGCGTCTCTTCCTCGGCTTCTTCCTTGGTGGCGTGGGCGGTGTGCCCTTCCTGCCACAGGAACTCCGTGGTCCGCAGGAAGAGGCGCGTGCGCATCTCCCACCGCACCACGTTGGCCCACTGGTTGATGAGGAGGGGCAGGTCCCGGTAGGAGCGGATCCACTTGGCGTACATGTGCCCGATGACCGTCTCCGAGGTGGGCCGCACCACCAGGGGCTCTTCCAGTTGCTGTCCCCCGCCTATGGTGACCACGGCCAGTTGCGGCGAGAACCCCTCTACGTGCTCGGCCTCTTTCTCAATGAAACTATAGGGGATGAAGAGGGGGAAATAGGCGTTCACGTGCCCGGTCTCCTGGAAGCGGCGGTCCAGGCCGGCTTTGATGTTCTCCCACAGGGCATAGCCGTAGGGCCGGATAACCATGCAGCCGCGCACGGGAGCGTAGTCGGCCAGTTCGGCCTTCAGGACGACCTCGTTGTACCAGGCGGAAAAGTCCTCACTGCGGGGGGTGAGCTTCTCAGCCACAGTCCTCCTCCCTGACTTCCAGATTGCCGTTGCCTTCGGCGCTGGGGCACGGCCTCCGCAACAAAAAGGCTAGCCTCCTCATCCCCCTTTGGGCCTGGAGACTAGCCCTGCTGACCGGATGCGGGTTGCCCGGGAAGGCCTATCCAGACCCAGGGTCTGGACGCGGACCAGGCCCTCCCGGCAGGGGCTTCGCCGCGCTACACCGGGTAGCGGAACGGTCTCGGAACGCCTGCCTGACGGACTCCCCCGTCCCCATGGCCAGGATACCACCTCTTCCGATAGGCCAATCCACAGCAGTCCAGCCGTGCCTCAGCATCAACCGCATGTAGTATAACACGGAACGGAGAGGGTGTCAATCTGCCCAGCGGCCCAGGGCTTTTCAAAGTTCTGACGAAGGGGTATAACCGTGGCGAATCTGGGGCGAGGAGGTGTGGCATGAGCGAGGAGGTCCATCCCCACAGCCTTCTGGGACGGATCATGGCCCTGGTTCCAGACCCTCGGGGGCGAAGAGGCCGGAGGTTCCCCTTGGTGGGGATCGTGGCGATGCTGCTCTTGGGGGCCCTGGAAGGAGAAGGGTCCCTGCGGGGGATGTGGCTCCGGGGCAGGAAGTACTGGGCGGCCCTGGGCGGAAGAT
>DAOTYM010000165.1:0-3624 GCA_034434775.1 Anaerolineae bacterium
ATGTACGCCCTGGACCGCAACCTCCTCGCCCAGGTCATGGGGTCGGCGACGCCCACGGTGGTCCGCCTGAGCCGCTACGACCCCGAGTCCTTCGCCGAGAAGTACGCGGGGGCGGAGAACGTGGCCAAGTGGTACGACCCCGAGAAGGCCAAGGCGCTCATCAAGGAGGCCGGCTACGATCCGGCGGCAGGCAAGAAGCCCAAGGTCTACTTTGACGCCCCGGCCCTGTACTTCGGCAACGAGAAAGAGATCGCCGAGGCCATCAAGGCGATGCTGGAAGACGTGGGCTTTGAGGTGGAACTGAACATCCTGGAGCGGGCGGCCCACTTTGAGCAGATCGTGGAGCCGGGCAACAACCGCGACCTCCTGCTGGTCACCCTGGGCGGTGGGGCTTCCCTGGTGCCTCTCTTCTACAAGTGCGACTGGTGGGAGCCCACCTACCATGTGTGCGATCCCGAGTGGGACGCCCTCTCCGACCAGATCCTGACCGAGGTGGACAAGGAGAAGCGGAAGGCCCTCTGGGAGAAGTGGTGGGAGTACTACCTGGATTACGCCCAGACGGTCTCGCTCATGGAGATTGACAACATCTACGCCATGAGCGACCAGTTTGACTGGACTCCGCGCGCCGATGGCTGGATGACCTTCCGCGGCCTAAAACTGGCTCAGAAGTAGCAGGAGCGAGGGGCCCCACAGTGTAGGTGTGGGGGAAGGTCCCCTTCCCCCACACCTTTCCCTTGTACGCTCACGAGAACCTGCACCTCTGCAGGAGAAGCCCATGCAAAGGTACATTTTATCTCGCCTGGTCCAGATGCTCTTCACCATCTTCATCGTCTCCCTGGTCGTCTTCTTCATGGTGCGCCTCAAGGGTGACCCGGTCTCCGTCATGGTGCCGGAGACCTTCAGCCAGGAGCAGATCCAGGAACTGCGGCGGGCTTGGGGGTTTGACCGACCGCTGTGGGAGCAGTACCTGACGTTCCTGCGCAAGGCCGTGACGGGGGACTTCGGCAAGTCCATCGTCTACCGCATCCCCGCCATGGAACTGGTCACTCAGCGGTTGTTGTGGACGTACCTTTTGGCCTTCTCGTCGGCCTTGATCGGACTGGTGGTGGCTCTCCCTCTGGGGGTGCTCTCCGCGCTCTACCGGGGCAGCGTGCTAGACCTTCTGGCTACAGTGCTGGCCACCGTGGGCCGGGCCATGCCCGGTTTCTGGGTGGGGTTGATGCTCATCCTTATTTTTTCTGTGCAGTTCCGGGCCCTCCCGGCCTATGGAGCAGAGCAGCCCACGTCCATCATCATGCCTGCCCTGGCCCTGGGGACGGGCCTGGCGGCGACCCTCTCCCGGCTGACCCGTTCGGCCATGCTGGAGACCCTGGGGCAGGACTACATCCGCACCGCCTACAGCAAGGGGTTGACGAAGAGGATGGTGGTGATCCGGCACGCGCTCCGGAACGCGCTGATCCCCGTGGTGACCGCGTTCGGCCTGCAGTTGGGCTGGCTGTTGGGCGGTGCGGTGGTCATAGAGTCGGTCTTCTCGTGGCCTGGCCTGGGAAGGTTGATGGTGGATTCCATCAACATCCGGGATATCACCGTGGTGCAGGCCGGCCTCCTCTGGTTCGCCACTTCCTTCGTGCTCATCAACCTGATCGTGGATGTTTTGTACACGTTCCTGGACCCTCGCGTCCGCTACGACTAACGTTCCGGGAAGGCTTGCAAAGAGATGGGCAACAGTCTAGCCGGCACCTTCAACGTCAAACTGGTGGACCGCAGTTCCCCCCGAGCCCGCATGGGGTATGCCCTGCGGTCTTTGCGGCGCAGCCCGACGGGGATTTTAGGACTCATCATCGTGGCCGTCGTCCTGTTCTTCGCCGTCTTCGGCCCCTATGTCTCCCCATACGACCCGACGCAGCACAACCTGAAGGCTCGGTTCAAACCGCCAGGATTTGTCTCGGATAGGGGACTCCACCCGCTGGGGACGGACCACATGGGCCGGGATATCTGGAGCCGGATCATCGCCGGGTGCCGCGTCTCCATGATCGTGGGCCTCACGGCTGTAGCCATCGGCACCACGGTGGGCGTGACCTACGGCCTGGTGGCCGGCTTTGTCGGCGGCTGGGTGGACTCCCTGCTGATGCGCATCGCCGACGCCTTCTTGGGCATCCCGTACATCGTCCTGGTGGTGGCCATCTCCGGCGTGGTGGGACCGGGCCTGGTCACGCTGATCCTCATCCTGGGTCTGACTGGGTGGGTCACCTACGCTCGTGTGATCCGGGGGCAGGTCCTGGTGGCCCGCGAGATGGAATATGTTACCGCAGCGCGCGTCATCGGTCAGACGGAAGCCAACATCATGTTCCGCCACATCCTGCCCAACGTGGTGACGTCCGCCATCGTGCTGGGGGCATTGGAGGTCGCCTCCACCATCTTGGCCGAGTCTTCCCTGAGTTTTCTGGGCCTCGGGGTCCAGCCGCCGACCGTCACCTGGGGGCTGATGCTGGCCGATGGCCGCCAGTACCTGGGCAGCGCGTGGTGGATGGCCACGTTCCCCGGCATCGCCATCTCCATCACCGTGCTCGGGGTGGTCTTCCTGGGCGACTGGCTGCGGGACGTGTTGGACCCGCGCCTGCGGCAGGGGTGAGCCCCGCTCCCTTGTGAGGAGACCAGCCTATGGAGCGGATGACAGGGTTCCGAGTCCCCCGATCCCGGGTCTACCAAACCAACGAAACTCTGCGCCAGGCGATCTGGGAGGCCTTGGAGCCCGTCCTCTTCGGAGGCCCCCAGGCAGGAGAGGAGGCCCGAGCAAACCTTGAGCGCCAGTTCGCCCAGATGGTGGGACAGCGGTTTGCCTGCGCGGTGCACTCCGGCACGGTGGGACTGTTCCTGGCCCTCAGGGCCTGTGGAGTGGGGCCCGGTGATGAGGTCATCACCGTGGGGAATTCCGACATCTCCACCACCGCGGCCATCTCCCACTGTGGGGCTACCCCCGTGCTCTGCGATGTGCGGTCCACCGATTACACTCTGGACCCCGACCTGGTGGAGCCCCTCATCACAGAGCGCACGAAGGCGCTCCTGCCAGTAGACCTCTACGGCCACCCCGCCGATGTCCGACGCTTGCGCGAGATCGCGGACCGGCACGGACTGCGCATTGTGGAGGATGCGGCCCTGGCTACGGGCGCGCGGGATCACGGACGGCCGGTAGGGGCCTTTGCGGATGCGGCGGTCTTCAGTTTTGCTCCGTTCAAGCCCCTGGGCTGCGTGGGGAACGGCGGCATGGTGACCACGGACGACCCGGAGATCGCCCGGCGCCTGCGGCTATTGAGCGGGTACGGGCACCTGCCCGAGGTCCAGGCTTCGGAGCCCGGGCACCAGCGCCACCTAGCCGAAGGGTACAACGTCCCCCTGGACCCCTTGCAAGCGGCCCTGCTTGCGGTTAAAATCGCATTCCTGCCGGAATGGACGGCCAAGCGGCGCGCGATCGCCAGGGCCTACGAGGAACGGCTGAAAGGCCTGGACCTCACCTTGCCGACTCTCCGCCCGGAATCGGAGCCGACGTTCCGCTCCTATACCGTGCGGGTGCGGAACCAGGCGCGTGTCTACCAGGGGCTGCGGCAGGCCGGCGTGGAGGCGGTG
>DAOTYM010000166.1:0-2575 GCA_034434775.1 Anaerolineae bacterium
CCCGCACGCCCACGGTCTACCGCGGCTGGCACCAGGAGGACCACTGGGCCGTGCGCTACGAGGGGGACTGGCGGGACCGGCAGGACCTCCTGGCCACCTTTGGGAAGGTGCGGGAGGCAGAAGCCCCAGGCAGCCGCCTGGCCTTCACCTTCCACGGGCGGGACCTAGACCTCCTGGCCCTGCGGGGCCCGGGCGAGGGGAAGGTGCGCGTTTGGGTGGATGGCAAGTCCCAGGACGTGGACCTCTACGCCCCCGCGCCGGACCTGGCCCACATCCCCCTGGCGCGCCGCCTGCCCCTGGCCGACCACCGGCTTGCGGCAGAGGTCCTGGAGGGGCCGGTGGCGGTGGATGGCTTCCTGGTGCGGTGAGCGGCGGCGACCCCTCCAATCGCCTGCCCCCAGAGGGCGGTGAGGCTCTCGTGGCCCCCTGCGCCTCCCACTTGGCCGCCTCCCCCCTCTGTGGTATACTTCTTGCACCTTTCCCTCCGTGGCCCTTGCGGGGAAGGCCCTTCTCCGCAGGGCAGCCAACGCGCGAGGGGAGAGGACATGCCAAGGAGACACCCGCAGATGCAGACATCCCAGGCCTCCAGGTCTCCGAAGCCAGCCCGCCTGGGCTGGCGTTTTGGGCTCCTCGGCCTCCTCCCTGTGCTGGTGTTGGTGGCCCTTGTGGCCGGCTGCCAGCCTGCGAGCCCTACGCCATCCCCTCCGCCCCTCCCCACGGTGACGCCGTCGCCCACTCCTCCGCCGGAGGCCGCCCGGCCGCTGCCCCGGCCTTCGGCCACCCCCACTCTGAAGGTGGAGGTCAGCCCCACGCCGCCGCGGCCTGCCCCCATCCTCTACGCCATGAACGACAGCCGCAACACGGACTGGCGGCAGGTCAACCCGGCCTACGGCCCCGTGGGGAGCCACATCCGCTTCTTCTGGGAGCAGGTGAACCCGGCCCGGGGCGTCTTTGACTGGAGCCGGGTGGATGCCTACCTGCAGGCCGCATCCCAGCAACGGGTGCGCCTCCGCTCCGGCGAGGAGGTCCCCAAGCCCGTCCTCCTGGCCGTGGGTATCTACAGCGCGTGGGCCCCGGGGTGGGACTACAACCACTACGACCACGCCCCTCAGTGGCTGTACCAGGACATGGGCCGGCCGCAACTGGGCGGCCGCTACGTGGGGTACCTCCTGGAGCCAGAGGGGTGCACGCCCACCTCCGCCCCCATGTACGACGACCCGGCCTACCAGGAGGCCTTCCGGGCCATGGTCCTGGCCCTGGGGCAGCGCTACAACCGCGACCCACGGGTGAGCGCGGTCCTCATCGCCAACGGCATTGACGACGAGTCCCGGGCCATCGTCAGCAAGGCCTGCAAGCAGTACGACGAGGCCCTGGCCTCCTACGTGACCCCCCAGGAGTACGACGAGTTCGTCCTGAAGAGCATAGACTGGTACCGCCAGGCCTTCCCCGACAAGCCCGTCTTCCTCCAGCCGGCCGCGGCCATCTGGCAGGCCCGCAAGCGGTACGTGGACTACGCCGTAAGCCGCACGCCTCCCGTGGGCATCAAGATGAACGGCCTCGCCCCAGACGAGGGGTCGTGGTTCGGTTACAAATCCCTCGCGGGCATGGGCATGATGGACCTGGTGGACGCCTACCGGGACCAGACCCTCATCGCCTTTGAACCCAAACTGTACTACCCCCTGGACGAGTTCGCCTACTGGACGCTCCTGGCCGGCCTGGCCCACTGGCCCGACTTCATAGATGTGCAGGCCGCCCCCGACGGTGGGAGCGGCTTCCTCCGCCACCTGCCCAACGTCCCAGGGCTGGCCCAGTTCGTGGAGGAGAACCTGGGCACGCGGGTGGAGACGGCGAGCCAGGTCTGGATCGTCCTCCGGGACACGGAACTGCCCAAGGAACTGTACAACGGCTTCGGCTCCGGCGAGTACGGCGATTGGGACCGCGGCCTGACCCGACCGGAGGGCCTCCCGGGCAACGGGACGGTGCTGGTGAAGAGGGAGGAACTGCCCCCGCAGGCCCAGGCCCAGCCCTACGGACGCCAGTGCCGCCGCACCGACGAGGCCACGGGCAACACCGAGATGTCCTTTGACGTGGACGACCGCTTCCCCTACGCTGGCCGCACCCCCCTGGCCCAGGACCCCAGGAACGGAGTCTGGTACGAACTGGAGGTCATCTTCCTGAACCGCTACACGGCGGAGGGGGCGGACACCCTCGCCCTGAAGTACAAGGATGCCCAGGGCAACCTGCGGACGGAGGTCCTGCGGAAGGGGCCCGCTCTGGGGGAACGGGACACGTGGGTGACTTACACGTGGGTCCTGCAGGATGCCTTCTTCGGCAACCAGATGCCCGGGGGGACCGATTTCGCCCTCTCCAGCAACGGGGATGGCGACGAGTTCATCCACCGGGTGCGGGTGATCGCCCACGGGCCGGGGGAGCCGCTGCCGCCGGGGGCCACGCCGCCCCCTGACGCCCGGGGAGGCACCCCGACCCCCACTCCCCAGGGGCCCTCCCCGACGCTCCCCCCACCTACCCCTACGCCCCTGCCCCTCCCGCCCACGGCAACCCCAACGCCCCTCGC
>DAOTYM010000167.1:0-4248 GCA_034434775.1 Anaerolineae bacterium
GGACGCCCACGCTGACGGCCACGCCGACGAACACACCGACGCCCACGCGCACGCCCACGCCGACCCGCACGCCTACGATCACGCCCACGCCGACGAACACGCCCGTGCTCCAGCGGACCTACCTGCCGATGATCCAGCGTGGCTTTCCGTGAGGGCCTTGAGGCGGACGCCTCGGGGAAGAGATAGGTGACCCTGGGGGAGTTGGGGGACAACCTGGATACGTCTTAGGAGAGCGTACATGAAGAAGCGGACCTATGGCCTTTGGCTCCTCGTCGCGGTGATCCTGAGCGGGGCGCTGGCCCTGGCCGCGGGGGACGGCCTGGAAGGCGCCTGGTGGATGCCCGCGGGCGTCCGTGCCGCGCCCTTGAACGCGCCGGTCATCTCCGAGGTCCGGGTGACCAACGTGCGGGACGTGACCTTCACCGTCTCGTGGATCACGGACGAGGCGAGCGACAGCCGCGTCCTCTACGGCACGTCGCCAGCCCTGGGCAACACGGCCTACGACAAACGGGGAGCCTCGTACACCGGCCACACCCACTACGTGGAGATCACGGGCCTCATGCCCGGGACGCTCTACTACTTTGACGTGCAGAGCGGCACCACGGTGGACAACAACGGCGGCGCCCACTACACGGTGACCACCGGGCCTGTCCTCTCGCCGCCCTCCAGCGATGCCATCTACGGCCAGGTCTTCATGGCCGGGGGCGCGGTGCCGGCCGTGGGGACCATCGTCTACATCACCCTGCAGGACAACAACGGGAGCGGGAGCCCTGGCCAGGCCGCGCCCATGTCGGCCCTGGTGGACACCACCGGCTGGTGGTTCGCCAACCTGGGCAACGCCCGCGTGGCAACTCTGGATGCCTACTTCAGTTACTCGCCCAGTGGGGACCAACTGGTCCTCTACGCGCAGGGCGGGCCGGCGGGGACCGCCGCCCAGACGGTGGACACGGCCAACGACTCGCCCGCGCCCTCCATGACGCTGGTGGGGCCCACGCCCACGCCGACCTCCACGCCTTTCACGCCCAGCCCCACGGCGACCAGCACTTCCACGCCGTCGCCCACGCCCACGGCCACCAGCGCGACGCCCGTGGGGACGCTGGTGGCCTATCCGGGCCTCTACGTCCGGGATGACTCCGAGAACATGAACAAGGACCCGTACGGCCTGACGGGGGGGTTGCAGGTCTTCTACTGGGCCCAGTTGGAGCCGAACAAGGACCAGTACCGCTGGGACCTGGTGGACGCGTGGCTGGCGGCCGAGGCAAGCAAGGGGAAGATGGCGGCCATCGCCTTCAGCACCTACAACGGACGGCTGGCCGGCGGCATCGCCGTGCCGTCGTGGGTCTGGGCCGAGGCCCCCAACGCCGTGATCCAGGTCCCCTGCACCATCGGCTCCCCAGGCTGCACGACGGGGACCATCCTCATCCCGCGCTATTGGGATAGCGGCTACCTCACCCGCTACGCCGATTTCATCCAGGACTTCGCCGACCGCTTCAAGAACGACCCCCGCATCGCCTGGATCGGCATCGGTGTGGGCATCTACGGCGAGACCAAGCCCTGCGACAGCCGCTCCGACATCAACGACCTGGACTACCTGAAGAATTACGCTGGGCTGACTTCCAGCCTGTGGATCTCCACCGTCAACGCCATCACCGACATCTACATCAACGCCTTCGCCGGGAGCCCCCTGCGGAACCGGCTGCTCCTGCAGTCGGCCCCCTTCGCCCTGGCCCAGTGGGAACGGCGGGAGTTCCGCACCTATGCTGCGCAGCGGGGGGTGGGCCTCTCTCTCAACGGCCTCTTTGCCGACTGGAACAACTCCCTGCGCCCTAGCCAAGATGGCTTCTTTGACCAGGTGGTGCACTACAGCAACACGGTGCCCATCGCCTTTGAGTCCTACAATTACATGATGCCCACGGCCGCGGACGTCTACTGGGCCATGTTGAACGGCCTGGACAAAGGGCTGGACTACATGCGCATCTCCAAAGACGTCCTCGTGGATGGCAGCGGCAACCCCAGGTGGGAGAACCTGGAGAGCCTCCTCTGGGCCCGGCAGTACATGGGGGCCACCCTGGACTACACGCCCGGCGTCTGGACGGCCATGCGGGAGCACCGTTTCCCCTACTATGACCCGCCTTCGGGGCCCTACTACCCCCAGTGGGGGAACTACAACTTCTTCCTCTACCTGAACGACAACATCCCCGGTGGCCAGACGGTGCCGGAGATCAACGACCCCAACTCCTGCATTGACCAGTACGGGAACCGGGGCACGGCCTGCGTGAGCCCGGCCTACAACCCGAACCTGGGGAGTTCCAAGTACAGTTGGGTGGTGCGGCGCACGGACCAGGCCACCGGCAACCGCTACATGTGGTTCAACGTGGACAACCGCTACGCCTGGGAGGGGACCACGGAGATCACCATCACCGTGACCTACTTTGACCTGGGCAGCGACCGGTGGGAACTGTACTACAACTCCACGACCGGGCCCAAGGCGGCTGTCCCCGAAGGGTCCTCGGTGCCCTATGTGCAGAAAGGGAACACCCGCACCTGGAAGACGGCCACCTTCGTCCTCCACGATGCCCGCTTCAACGACAGCCTGGCGGGGAACCCGGCGACCTACCCGGCCGACTTCCGCATTGACTGCCTGCTGGACGGGAACGAGTGGATCCACATGGTGCACGTGGCGCGGCCGGGGGCGGGGCCGCCGCCGGTCACTGTGACGCCGCCTCCTGCGACCGGGACCGTCACGCCCACGCCCACCACGCCGCCCGGAGCGGGGACCATCATCTTGCGCCAGGGGCTGAACGGCTACCAGGGAGTGGCCGATACCTACATCGCCCAGTACGCCCCCGACGACAACTACGCCTGGCGGCCGTACATGATCGTCCGCTCCACCGGGGCCTGGCGCTCCCTGGTCCGCTTTGACCTCTCGGTCCTGCCGGCCGGGGCGATCGTTGACTCGGCGACGCTGATCCTCCACACCGACGAGACCCAGGACCCGCCGGACCGCAGCACGACGATAGACCTCTTCGCCATCCGCCGGCACTGGGAGGTGAACCAGGTCACCTGGAACCGGGCCACCAGCACCACGCCGTGGTACAGCGCGGGGTGCGACAGCAGCGCCGACCGCGACCTGAGCCCCTTCGCCAGCAAGGTGATAGATAAGACCAAGACCTCCTACTCCATTGACGTGACGGAGGCGGTGCGGAACTGGGTGGCCGACCCGGGGAGCAACGAAGGGTTCATCATCATCAGCCGCGGACCGACCGTCTCGTACGGGTTCTACACCTCCGAATGGGCAGTGGAGGCGCAGCGGCCCACTCTCGTGATCACCTACCGCGTGCAGACGCCCACCCCCACGGCGACCTTCACCCCGCCCTGGACGCCGACGCCGACCTCCACCGCCACGCCTACGGCCACGGCCACGCCCACCCGCACGCCTACGCCTACCCCTACCCCCACCGTGGGGGCAGTGGAAGGGGTGGTGTACTACGACATGAATGAGAACCGGCGGCGGGACGCGGGCGAGCCTACCTTGGCGGGGGGTGTGGTCCGGCTCTTGGATACGGCCTACCGGGAACTCGGGCGGGTGACGACCGGACCGGATGGGCACTACCTCTTCGGCAACCTGGACCCGGCCACCTACATCGTCTGGCTGACGAACCCGCCGGGCTTTGACGTGAACACCTCGCCCAACCCCCTCCAGATCCCGGTGAGGGCAGGCCAGGTCCACGTGGTGGACTTCGGCGTGGCCTCCTCGGCGGGCCCGCCCACGCCCACGCGCACGCCGACCTCCACTCGCACGCCCACGGTGACGCCGACGGCCACGCCCACCTGGACGCCCACGGGTCCGCCCACGTCCACGCCTACCTGGACGCCCACACCCACCATCACGCCCACACCGACCACCACGCCCACGCCCACGGCGACGCCCAAACTGGACGTGAGCCGGGCGGTGGCGGTCTCCTGCGGCCAGACCTACCACGGGGACACCACGGGCGGCCCCAGGGTGGCCAACGTCTACAGTTGCCGCGGCTGGGACGAGAGCGGCCCCGAAGCGGTCCACGTGCTGACCCTCACCGTTAGCCAGCCGCTGACGGTCACCCTCACCTACGATACGGGGGCGCGGGACTTGGACGTCTTCATCCTGAGCGCGCCGGACCCCGACGCGTGCCTGGCTGCAGGCGACACGTGGACCGGCCTGAACCCGGCCGCGCCAGGCGTCTACTGGATCGTGGTGGATGGTTTCAT
>DAOTYM010000168.1:0-6106 GCA_034434775.1 Anaerolineae bacterium
GGTGTATCCCCGGGGGCCGGGCGGGCTGTAGCTTGTGAGGGCCACGGGGACCACCGAGACCGACTGCACGGGCGGGACGTGCTCGCTCAGGTCGCGCAGGGTCCTTTCCAGGTGGGGGCCGTCGTTCAGGCCCGGCGTGAGGACCACCTGGGCGTGGACGGCGATCCCCATCTGCCCCAGGCGGGCCAGTTGCTCCAGGATGTCCGGCAGGTCCGGCCGCCCGAAGCACCGTGCCCGCACCTCTGGGTCCGTGGCGTGCACGGAGACGTAGAGGGGGCTCAGGTGCTGCTCTCCTATCCTCTGCCAGTCGCCCTCCGTCAGGTTCGTCAGGGTGATGAAGTTGCCGAACAGGAAGGAGAGGCGGTAGTCGTCGTCCCGCAAGTACAGGCTCTGGCGCAAGCCCGGCGGCAGCCCCTTCAGGAAGCAGAAAGGGCAGCGGTTGCGGCAGGTGCGCACCCCGTCAAACAGGGGCTCTGCGAATTCCCACCCCAGGTCCTCGCCGTAGGCGCGGTTCGCCTCTACCTCCAGCCAGGTGTCCCCGCGCCGCACGCCCAAGGTCAGGTGCTCCTCGGCCGTCAGGAACTGGACGTCCAGGACGTCCCGCACCATCTGCCCGTTGACGGTGACCAGTTCATCTCCAGGGCGCAGGCCGAGGCGGAAGGCCAGGCTGCCAGGCCGCACGTGAGCGACCCTCCCGCCCGCCTTGCCTTCGGAGACGGACACGGGCGCGGCCTTACCCCTCATCCAGGAACTCCAGATGGTCCTGCCGGGCCTGGGAGAGGTCGGCGTAGACGCCCCGGTAGGCTGGCGGGAGGCACTTGGCCAGTTCGTACATGGCCTCGGTGGTCATCTCGTGCAGTTCGGGCCGGCGGACCTTGGTCCCTTTGGGCACCAGGCGGAAGGGGCGCCCCACGGTCACCCGCACGGGGGTCCGCCGGAGGTTCCGCAGGTTGGCGGTGAAGCGCTCCGCGCCGGCGATGCCCACGGGGATGACCGGCACGCCGCTCTGCAGGGCAACGTAGGCGATGCCGTCCTTCCCCTCCTGAAGGCCGGGTTCCCGGCTGCGGGTGCCTTCGGGGGCGATGAGGAGCACGCCGCCTTTCTCCAGCACCTCCAGGCTTCGGCGCAGGGCGCGGCGGTCCACACGGCCGCGCTCCACGGGGAAGGCCCCGAAGATGCGCAGGAGGAGCCCCACCACCGGCTTGGAGAAGTTCTCCACTTTGGACATGGCGGCGGACTCGCGGGGCAGGAGGCCGGTGAGGATGACCGGGTCCAGGAAGGTGATGTGGTTGAAGATGAGGATGACGGGGCCGCGGGCAGGGATCCGCTCCAGGCCGTCCACCTCCAGCCGCAGGAGCAGCCTCATGGCCAGCCGCAACACCACCGCGAGGATCGCCCGTGCCACCTTCACCGGGTCGCCCCTCCCTTGTCCTCTCCCGCTTCAGGGGTCGCACTGCTCCACCAGGGCCAGCACCCGCGCCAGGACTTCCTCAATGGTCAGGCCTTCCGTATCCACGTAGACCGCGTCGGGGGCTTGGCGCAGCGGTGCAACCTCGCGCTCGCTATCAATCTTATCCCGGTTTGCCAGGATGCGCAACTCGGCCTCGTAGGTGGTTTCTTCGCCGCGGGCCAGGCGCTCCAGATAGCGGCGGCGAGCCCGTTCCTCTGGCGAGGCGTCCAGGAAGACCTTCAGGTCGGCCTCCGGCAGGACGACCGTGCCGATGTCCCGCCCGGTCATGACGACCCGGCCCCGTTCCCCGATGCGCCGCTGGGCTTCCGTGAGGACCTTCCGCACCTTCGGGTGGCGGGACACGGGCGACACCGCAGCGTCCACTTCGGGGGAGCGGATGTCCCAGGTGACGTCGCGGCCGTCCACCAGGACGGTGTAGGACCGGCCGTCCCGGTGCTCTGGGCCTGGGGGCAGGACCTCAATGGCAATCTGCCGCGCCAGGGCGGCCACGGCTTCTTCGTCTTCAACGTCCACTCCGAGGCGGAGGGCTTCCAGCGTCAGGGCGCGGTACATCGCTCCTGTGTCCAGAAAGAGGTACCCCAGGGTCTTCGCCAGCAGGTCTCCGATGGTGGTTTTGCCGGAGGCCACCGGCCCGTCAATGGCAATGGTGGAAGGTCGTGGCACGTTCCGCTCCTCAACCGGATGTCTTGGCTTTTGGACGCTTGGGGGGAAGCCGGCGGCCCTGCTTGCTCCGGTCCGGGCGGGGGCCGGCCAGCCCCACCTGGGCGAGAAGGGCCCGCAGTTCCCCGGGACGCAGGGGGCGCCAACGGCCCTGAGGCAGGCGGCCCAGGCGCAGGGGCCCCAGGGCCACCCGCACGAGCCGCACCACGGGGAGTCCCACGGCTTCCATCATGCGCCGCACCTGCCGCTTCCGCCCCTCGCGGATCTTGATGGATAGGACGCTCTGGCCTGGCCCCACGGGCCCCAGCAGGGCAGCGACCTCTTCGTCGTCGCCCGGGAGGACCTTCACCCGCGCCGGGGCCGTGCGGCCGTCCTCCAGGAGGACGCCTGCCTGCAGGTGGTCCAGGTGCTTCGGGCCGGGCTCTCCCTCCACCAGGACCCAGTACTCCCGCCAGTGTCCGTAGCGGGGGTGCATCAGCCGGTTGGCCAGTTCTCCGTCGTTGGTCAGGAGGACCAGACCCTCGCTCTCCTGGTCCAGCCGGCCCACGGGGAAGAGGCGTTCGTCCGTGTCCACCAGGTCCAGGACCACGGGCCGGCCGAAGGGGTCTGCTGTGGTGCACAGGTACCCTGGGGGCTTGTGGAGGAGGATGTAAACCTTCTCCGGCCGCACGTCCACCTCTTTCCCGTCCACGGTGATGCGGTGGGCGAGGGGGTCCAGTTTGAGGCCCACGTCCTGCACGGTCTGGCCGTCCACCTGCACCCGGCCCTCGCGGATGAGGTCCTCGCACTTGCGCCGGGAAGCCACGCCGGCCCGCGCCAGGACCTTGTGCAGCCGCTCCTCCCGGGGACGCCTCGGCACGGTCATGGGGCCTCTCCTTGTCCCGCCTTGCACTGCACGGCGAGGGGCTGCTGAAGGCGGAGTTCGTCGCCCAGGTAGAGGCGCCACTCCCCCCTCGGCCCCCCTTCGGCTGCAGGGACGAGGAGGCGGAAGGGCCTCGCCAGGGGTGCTTCCCAGCGGGGGAGCAGGAGGTCCCGCACCTCCGGCAGGACCAGGCGGCACTCCTGCCCGGCGAGCGCGACGCGGTTCAGGGCACGCCCCTGGAGGCGCACCGGGACCCAGTCGTAGGCGGCAAAGCCCCAGTCCAGCAGGGCTGCGGTGTCCCTATAGCGGTCGGGGCTGTGCAGGACCACGGCGATGAGGCGATGCCCGCGCCGCGTGGCGGAGGCCACCAGGCATTCTCCAGCCCAATCCGAGGTGCCGGTCTTGATGCCATCCGCGCCGGGGTAGGCTGTGAGCAGGGGGTTCAGGTTCACATACGTCCTGCCCCCCGACGTCTGAGAGGGCATGGCGACGATCTCCCGGAAGGTGGGGTTCTTCATCGCTTCCCGTGCCAGCAGCCACAGGTCATACGCGCTGGAGTAATGTCCCTCGGCGTCCAGGCCGTGGGGGTTGGCGAAGTGGGTGTCGGCCATGCCCAAGGCTTGGGCCTTCGCGTTCATCATGGCGACGAAGGCGTCCGTGCTTCCCGCCACGTGTTCGGCCAGCGCGGTGGCGGCATCGTTGCCGGAGTTCAAGAGGAGCCCGTACAGAAGGTCCCGCACCGGGAGCCTCTCCCCAGGGGTCAGGCCGACCATGTTCCCCCCAGTGTAGGCGGCAGCCGCGCTGACCACCGCTTCCTCGTCCAGGTCGGCACGCTCCAAGGTGAGGAGGGCGGTCATGATCTTGGTGGTGCTGGCCACGGCGCGTCGCTCGTGGGCGTTCTTCTCCCACAGGACCTGGCCGGTGGCCTCATCCCCCAGCAAGGCTGCCTCCGCGAGGGGGGTGGGGGGAGCCTGCAGGGCCAGCAGGGCCTCCACCTGGGCCGGGCCGAGGCGCATCCCGCCCGCGTCGCGCTCCGTGAGCGGGGGAGGGCCGAAAGCCAGGCACAGGCAGGCCAGGCAGGCCAGGGAAAGGGGGATCGCCTTCCGCTGGGTCATGGCTCGGTCCCCGAGGTCCTCTCCGCAGGGCTGTCCTCCTCCTGGCCGTCCAGGGGGGGCAGGTCCGCCAGGTCTTCCAGGCCGAAGGTCTGCATGAACTCCATCGTCGTGCCGTAGAGGATGGGCCGGCCGGCCTTCTCCAGGCGTCCCACTTCCTGGATGAGGCCGTGGCGGAGGAGGGTGCGCAGCACGGCATCGGAGTTCACGCCGCGGATGGCTTCTATCTGCGCCCGGGTGACGGGCTGGCAGTAGGCGACGATGGCCAGGGTCTCCAGGGCGGCTGGCGAGAGGGTGTCTGTGTGTTCCAGGCCGAGGAACCGCTCCACCAGAGGGGCCAGTTCCGGCGCTGTGACGAGTTGGACGCGGTCCCCTTTCCTCTGGAGGCGGAGGCCGCGCCCTGCGAGGCGCTCGCGGAGTTCCGAGAGCGCCCCTGCCACGGCGGCCTGGTCTTCCTGCAGGGCCTCGGCCAGGCGCTGCACCGTGACCGCTTCGTCGGCCACGAAGAGGAGGGCCTCCACCTGTGCCGCCAAGTCCAAGGGGAGGGAAGGGCGTCCATCGCCTTCCGGCCTATGGGTGCTGGCTTCTTGGGCTTTCTTGTCCTCCATTGCCGAAACCGCTCTGCCTGTGTTATAATGGCTTATCTGGCAAGCCAACGGATCTGCAATCCACCCTGAACCTGGAGGGAACCATGCACAGAGCCAAGCCACATCTCGCGCTGCTGGCCCTGCTTTTGCTCGCCGTGCTTGCCTGTGGGCCCTGTTCCCTGTTCTCGTGCACTGCCCCTCCCCAGGAGACCGTGCCGACCATAGAAGTTTCCCAGGCAGCAGCGCAACGCCTGGAAGAGAAGCTCCGCGAGCAACTTCAGGACAACCCCAACCCCCAGTTCCTGATCCGCATCACCAACGAGGAAGCCACCTCGCTGGTCAACGCGCGCTTGGCCGAGGCACAGGAACCTCCCATCCAGGAGCCCCGCATCTGGTTCACCCGGGGGCGCATCTACGTCTCGGGGCGGCTGGTCAACATCGTGCCCACGCCCATGGATGCGCTTCTGGTGGCCACCGTCAAGGTGGTGGATGGGCAGGCCCGCCTCCAATTTGATGACGCCACAGTGGGCGCGGTCAAGGTGCCCAAGGTGGTGCTGGGCGAACTGGAACAGACGGTCAACGATGCGCTGGCCACGGCCCAGATCAACCTCACCATCACCGAGGTGCAGGTGCGGGAGGGAGAACTCGTCGTCGCAGGCCGGAAGTAGCCCTCAGAGCGTTTGGGACCACCCCCCAGCGCTCTCCTGGGATGGAGTGGCCGGTGGAGTCCCTTCCGAGGGGGCTGGGCCAGGGGCCTCTGCCCACGGGACAGCCTCTGCCTCTGGAGAGGGCATGGGGGCAACGGCCGTGGGCAAGGGGGCCTGTGCCGGGGCCATCCGCTTGGGGTGGTGGATGTTCACCTTGATCGCGTCCTTGGGCTTGCCCGCGAGTTTCAGCCCCATCTGTTCCTCAATGACCCGCCGGGCCGTCTCAATGACCTCGTCGGTCTTCATGGGGATATCCACGTCCGGGCTCATGAGGACGTCCAGGATCACCTTGAGTTCTCGCCCCTTGGCCACCACCTCCGACTTCGCCTCGGACACGTCCTGCAGGAGGTCCACCTCGTAGTTCAGGCGCCGGGCAACGGACTCCACCGAGATCCTCGCTTCTCCGCCGGCGACGCGGTCCACCACTACGTACTTGGCCCGCCGGGGTCGCCGCACCTCCAGGAGCAGGATCAGACCGCAGACGAGCATCGCGAGGATGCCTCCCAGGGTGTACGCCAGCCGGCTGGACTGGGCGTAGCCGTAGGTCTGCTGCCCGAGCCACAGCCAGGTGGCTGGCCAGACGGTGAAGATGAAAGCCGCTGCCAGGGCGGCGAGGGCCAGCAGGACCATCACCACGCGGTTGAATACGTTCATCTCCGACCTCCTGCTCGTTTGGGGAACAGTCCACCCATGCGAAGCGGTGCCTT